>CALAML010000048.1 GCA_937925845.1 uncultured Acidimicrobiales bacterium
GCTGAGATCGATGGTGCCGCTGAGGGTTCCAGTTACCGCGGTCGACTCGAACGGTTGGAACGGATAGGCGAGATAGTCGACGGCGATCTCATAGGGCCCCACGTAGCCCCGTTCGAAGTTGGCGCAGACCCTGGAACGGTCGGCCGTACCCGCCTCGGCGGCGCCACCGAGTACCCGGATCCGAGTGCGGACCTCCCGGGTTTCGGTAGCGGGGATCCAAGTGCTGGTGTTCGACCAACAGACCCGCTGATGGGGAGCGCTGCCCGTAGCGACGATCAACGGATCAGGGGCGAGGGAGCTGGAACCGACGTCCACCGAAGGGCCACAGGACCCGCTGGCATCGGCCAACTGCGGAGCGGCCAGAAAAGCTGCGACCCCTACCCCGAGCCGCTGGGCATCGGCAAAGGAGAGCGAGAAGTGGGCCGCAACCCGCTTGAGGGCATCGCCATCCTCGCCCTGATAGGTGCTGGTGACCGTAGGTGGGAAGTCGCCCGGGCTGGGCACCGAGATGGGCTGGGGCGCCAGCCCGAGCGTGATGATCAGTTGGTCGAGCTGGTGCACCGCGGCGATCTGGGTCTGTTCCGGCGTGAGCCCGAGATGGCGACACAGGGCCGCGAGGGTGGGTCCGTCGGAGCCATATGCGGTGCTGGCGTGCAGAACGGTGTCGGCAACATCGCCGGTCGGCCCGGTCAAAGCCGGCCCGTCCGGTTGCCCCTGCTGCGCCACCAGCGGCGAGGCCAAGCCAAACAACAGGATCGCGGCCAGGAGCATCACCGCGGCGACAACTGCCCCTGCGATCGAACCCCCTCCAGACCCGGACCCCCGGCCAGGGTCGTCGGTATCGATGGTCGTGTTCGGGTTGGTCGCCATGGTCAGACTCCGCACTCGCCTCGTGGTGTTCCTCCACACTGTCGGAGTGGCGCCGTCGGTGTTGTCACCCCGCCGATTCCTCCCGCAGAGTGAGAAGTGGCCCTGCCAACTCGGCGGAACGAGCGTTCCGGGTTCACGCCGAGCGCGCAGGCCAACACGCTGGTTTGTCGTCGCCGCTCGCCAAGTCAGAGCCGGAGGGCCATGATTGGCCGCAGTATCTCTGCACCCACAACCAACCTGTCCCACCTGCCCCGTGCGAACCAGGAGTACACGGATGACCTCCGCACCCCTCGACCGAACCACTTGGACCAGCTGGGGTTTCCCCACCTCCATCCGCTTTGGCGTGGGTCGAATCTCTGAGCTCGCCGCCGTCTGCTCCGAAGCCGGGATCAGCCGCCCGCTGCTGGTCACCGACCCCGGCTTGGCCGGTCTGCCCATGGTGGCCAACGCGGCTCAGGCCTGCGCCGACCGCGGTCTGGCGGTGGAGGTCTTCTCCAACCTGCGACCCAACCCGGTGGGCGCCAACATCGACGACGGGGTCGCCGCCTTCCAGGCCGGAGACCACGACGGGGTCATCGCCATGGGCGGGGGATCGGCGCTTGATGCCGGAAAGGTCATCGCCTTTATGTCGGGACAGACCCGCGCCATCTGGGACTTCGAAGACGTTGGCGACAACTGGACCCGCGCCGACGAGGCCGGCATTGCTCCGGTGATCGCGATCCCCACCACCGCCGGAACCGGTTCCGAGGTGGGGCGAGCCGGGGTGGTGACCGACGAAGCCAACCACACCAAAAAGATCATCTTCCATCCGGCGATGCTGCCGCACACCGTGATCTGTGATCCGGCGCTCACGGTCGGAATGCCGCTGATCATTACCGTCGGCACCGGTATCGACGCCCTCTCCCATTCGTTGGAGGCGCTCAGCTCGCCGGCCTACCACCCCATGGCGGAAGGCATAGCGGTCGAAGGCATCCGGTTGGTGCTCGAACACCTCCCCAAGGTCGTGGCCGACGGTGCCAACCTCGAGAGTCGCGGCCATCTGATGAGCGCGGCGGCGATGGGAGCCGTGGCCTTCCAAAAAGGGCTTGGCGCAATGCACGCCCTGGCCCACCCGATCGGAGCCCACTTCGACACCCATCACGGCATGACCAACGCGGTGCTTATGCCGTATGTCCTCCGGTTCAACCGCTCAGCCATCACCGCCAAGATCGAACGGGCCGCGGCGGTAGCTGGAGTTGACGGTGGCTTTGATGGTTTTGTCGAACGGGTACTTGCCATGCGGGCCGACATGGCGGTCCCCCACACGCTGGTGGAACTCGGAGTGGACGCCGGTGCCGGCACAACCATCGCGGCCGCTGCTGTCGAGGACCCTTCGGCATCAGGTAACCCCATCGCCTTCGACAACGACGCGGCCACCGAGATCTTTGACGCTGCATGCGCCGGAAGCATCGGGTAACACCCGCCGGAAATGACGTTTCTGTAGCGGTGTTGCGCTACCGTTCAAGGTCCGACGAAAACACCAGCGCAACCGCCTCACGGTCAGCTCGCCGGTAGCATAACCCCCTACATTGTCCGGCCCCGAAACCCGGATCGAGGACGAGAATGTCGTCAGACCCCCACCACCTGCATCACCTCCGCGGTACTGAGGTCAGCGTGGTGGTTGATGTGTCCGCCGGAGTTCCCGAGATCGCCTACTGGGGCCCAACACTCAATGATGCTGATGTCGTCTCCGACGCCTGGACCCGATCACAGACGCGCACCGTCGCAGAAGCCGGTCCCGACATCACCACCGCGGCGGCCCTCGTGGCCGAACCGGCCTCCGGCTTCCTCGGTGCACCCGGCCTGATCGGTCACCGCCCCGACGGCACCGGCTTTGCACCTCGCTTCTCGCTGCTCGACACCAAGACGGAGTCGGGTCCCAGCGGCACCAGCGGAGCAAAACTCAGCACCCGAAGCGCGGATGCCACCGCCGAGCTCGAACTGAGCTGCGAGGTTGAACTCGATTCGAGCGACGTGCTGATCTGTCGAGCCCAGGTGACCAACACCGGCCCCACCAACTACCAACTCGATGGGCTGGCGCTGTCGCTCGCCGTCCCTGAGGTAGCGACTGAACTCCTGTCGTTTAGCGGTCGATGGTGTGGAGAATACCGCCCGCACCGCAACCGATGGGAAGTCGGCTCCACCGCAGTGGAGAACCGCGCCGGGCGCACCAGCCACGACCGGGTACCTGTGGTTTTTGCCGGTACCGCGGGCTTTGGCGAGGGTCACGGCGAAGTCTGGGGTGTCCACCTGGGCTGGTCCGGTAACAGTCGCGTCAACGCTGAAGTAACCATCGATGGCAGTCGACACCTGCAACTCGGCGAGCTGCTCCTGCCCGGCGAAATGGTGCTGGCACCGGGGGAGAGCTACTCCACGCCTGAGGCCTTCGGCACCTACTCAGCCACCGGCGCTAGCGCCGCCAGCAGAAGGTTCCACCGTCACCTCCGCCAGCGTGCCAACCACCCGGGGAGCGATCGACCACGACCGGTTGGGCTCAATACGTGGGAAGCGGTGTACTTCTTTCACGACCTCGACACGCTCACCCAACTCGCTGATCGAGCGGCCGAAGTCGGAGTCGAACGCTATGTGCTCGACGACGGTTGGTTCCATGGCCGTCGCGACGACACCGCCGGCCTCGGCGACTGGTGGGTCGACACCGACGTATGGCCCAACGGCCTGAAACCGTTGATCGACCACGTCACCCGGCTGGGCCTTGAGTTCGGAATCTGGGTCGAGCCCGAGATGGTCAACCCGAACTCCGAGCTCTACCGAACGCACCCCGAATGGGTTCTCACCGCGGATGGCTATGACCCGGTCCTGGCCCGCAACCAACTGGTGCTCGACCTGGCCAACCCCGAGGTGTTCGACTACCTCTATGACCACCTCAACCGACTTCTGGCCGAACACCCCGACGTTCGATATGTGAAGTGGGACATGAACCGCAACCTGGTTCACCCGGCCCACGATGGTCGAGCCGGTGTCCATCACCAAACCCAGGCCCTCTACCGCCTGATCGATGCACTACGCACCGCCCATCCCGATGTCGAGATCGAAAGCTGCGCCTCCGGAGGCGGCCGAGCCGACTTCGAAATCCTCAAGCGCACCGACCGGGTTTGGACCAGCGACTGCAACGACGCCCTCGAGCGGCAGATGATCCAGCGCGGCTTCTCCCACCTGTTCCCACCAGAAATCATGGGCGCCCACATCGGCCCAACCCACAGCCACACCACCGGCCGCCACCACGGCTTGGCGTTTCGGGCCATGACCGCCATCTTTGGCCATCTCGGCATCGAGTGGAACATCCTGGCGGCCAACCCCTACGAACTCGACCAGCTGAAGTCGATCATCTCCTTCTACAAAACCCATCGCGGCCTGCTGCACACCGGCGATGTTTATCGCTACGACCACCCCAACGCCTCTATCAACGCCCATGGCGTGATCGCCGCAGACAAGACCGAAGCAATGGTGTCCATCACCCAGCTGGTAACCGACGCCGCGGCCCGGCCGGCACCGATGCGCATCGACGGGCTCGACCCCGACATGGTGTACACGGTCAAGCGCATCACCTTCGGCGGCGACCTCGCCCCCGGCAAGAACAAGGCGACCCCGCCGTGGCTCGACGAAGGCGTCAGTGCCACCGGTCGACTCCTGCACCAGGTGGGACTCCAGCTACCGGCCATGCACCCCGAGTCAACCCTGCTACTCCACCTGCGGGCCTAGCTCTTCAATCCCGGCCATCGTTTATTCAGGTGTCGGCGCCCGGCTGCTGGCTGGCTTCACGGTCGAGGGCATCGATGTCGATATGAGGGCGGGGCCGCCGGGCCTGGAGTTGCGACGCTGACGCCTCGGCATCCGGATCGATCGGAAGCTCCAACTGTTCACCCTCGATGGCCCGCAGACCCTCGTGCCAATGGCGGCGGCAACGGAGATCGTAGGTGACTTCGGCATCTCCACCGGTGTCACCGATCACCTTCAGAGCACCGTCATACACCTGTACGCCGTTGATCAACCGGGCGTTGTGGGTGGCTCGGGCCCCGCAGAAACAGCGCATCTCCACCTGGAGTTCGTTGCGCTCGTCGGCCAGTTCCAGCAGCCGGGCCGAGCCGGGAAACAACACACCCTGAAAGCTGGTGAGGAGGCCAAAGGCGTAGACGTCAACCGCAAGATCGTCGACCACCCGAGCTAACTGTTCGATCTGTCGCGGGTCATAGAACTGCGACTCGTCACAGATCATGGCGTCGAGGCGGTCGACGGGCTCACCCGTGGCGGCATCGGGGGTGTCGGCCGAGCGGGCCAACTCAAAGAGGTTGGTGTTGGGCTCGATGATGACGGCCTCCTGGGAGGCGCCGATGCGGCTCGAGACCCTCCCGACGGTCCGATCGTGCTGGGTGACCAGCAGGGTCCGAAGGCCACGGGAACGGAGGTTGTGGTTGATCTGCAGCGCCTGCGTCGACTTGCCCGAGCCCATGGTGCCGTAGAAAAAGCGCAGTGATGCCATAAGAAGAGGCAGCAGACCTCAGGCCGAGCCGTCGCCGGCGGAGTTGTCAGAGCTGTCGGAGTCCTCATCAGCAGCGGCATCGGCCCCGTCCGAGGCTCCGGAATCGGAGTTTGTAGCGTCCGGTTCGCTGTCATCGTCATTGTCATCGGTGTCTTTGTCATCGGTGTCCGAGATCACCTCGGCATCGATCACATCGCCATCGCCAGCTTCAGCCTCGCGGCGGGCCCGCTCTTCGGCCGCAATCTCCTCGACGGTTTCCGCCTTGGCCGACTTGTGCTCGATCTTGTCCCGCATTTCGGCCATCGGATCAGATTCGTCGATCTCGCTCTGGATCGCCGCCAACTTCTCCTCCGGCGTCATCGCCATCTCCCGCTCCT
Organism: uncultured Acidimicrobiales bacterium; assembly: GCA_937925845.1. Taxonomy (GTDB): domain Bacteria; phylum Actinomycetota; class Acidimicrobiia; order Acidimicrobiales; family CALAML01; genus CALAML01. The sequence goes on from CALAML010000048.1 coordinate 5,785, forward strand.
TGCGGTCGAGGGTGGCGTTGGCCCGCTGCTCGGCGTCGGAGAGCACATCCTTGAGATCGCTCGATTCCTTCTTGAACAGCTTGGCCAGCGTGTCAATAAACCCCATCGCTACTGCCCTCCAGCATTGTCGGTTGTCGACTCGGTAGGTCCGGCCCCATCCGAGGAATCGGCCTCCGCCTCGGCGCTCATCCGGTCCACCACCCGAAGATACTGCTCCACCTCCATGGCGCCGGTGAGCAGGTAGGTGTCGTTCACCACCACGGCCGGCACCCCGGTGATGCCAGAGTTGACCGCAAGGTTGTGGTCTTCGATGACCAGTTCCGAAAGGGCCCGGGCCTCAGTGGCCAACCGCTCAGTGAACAACGTGCGGTCGATACCGACGTCGGCGGCGACATCAGCCAACACCTGATCGTCGGACACGGTGCGGTTCTCGGTGAAGTAGGCCTCCAGCAACCGCCGGTGGAAGCGGAACGATGCCTCATCGCCGAACGACTCCGCTAACTTCCCCGCGATCGATGACGGCATCGAATGCGACGGACCGGCGTTCTCCGTGGCCCACACGTTAAACGTTGTCGCCGGTTCCATCTCGGCCGGTCGAAGCCAGCTCTTGGTGTAGGCCACAAACTTCTCCTGGGGGCGAGGCTCGGGCTGGGGACGGAGCAGGAAGCTGCGCCACTCCAACTCGAGCTGGTCGCCAACCTGACGCTTCACTTCGTCGAGACGGACCGTCCCGACATAACACCAAGGTCAGAGGAAGTCGGAAAATACGGTGAACTTCACCGCCGCGGCCCCGGGGGTTTCAGCATCGGCATCAGTTGGCATGGGTGGCTCCAATGGGATGGACACAGCCGGGAAACGCGAACGTCACGGCGCGAGCATACTCGGCGCGAGCCTGAGTGTTCTCGGCCCAACCTCACCCGGGTGGCCCGTCTCCGGTCGCGACCGCAGCCTCGACCTCGGCCAACGAAGCAGCCTGCTCCGCGCCATAGAGGGCATACGGGTCATGGAGCTGGCCCACCGCCTCCTGCAGCCGCTCAGCGTCGCGATGGTGTGCCGGCGTGCTGGTGGCGAAGCTTCCGGCGTGAGCCAGGTTCGAAGCGAAGATGCCAGCGGCACTGGCCGGAAGAAAGTCCTCGTAGGTGATGGGCTCAACCCCAACGCGGCCATCGGCGCGAGCCACATACCGCACAAAGGCGTCGCCATCCGCAGCCATGGCGTCAAGGGAATGGCTCAACGAACTATCAAGCTCGGCGCGGATTGCGGCTCGACGCTCATCTTCTTCGGTGGCCTCTGCGCCCGCGGCCATTGCCGCGTCGACCTTGGCCCGACCCTGGGGAGTCAAGGCGATGCCGCGCTGCTCCACTTCGCCAAACCGGACCCGCACCGTGGCCTCGAAGCGTTGACCGTCGCGGTGGACAAAGGTCCGGGTCTCATCCAGCGCGCGAAACGACGTCTGGCGCAGCAGCACATCGGGCCCGGACCAGGGCGGAGGCCCCTGAATCCGATCGATCATCGTGACCCCTTCGAATTCCATCAGCTCGTGAAGGGCATCGATGTCGAGCACCCGAGGCGTGAGATGGTTCAGATGGGTGCCGCGGGCGGCGGCGATATCAGAAGCGACCGGCGACACCGCATCGAGCTTGCGATGCCACTCGGCATCGATCGGCTCCGCGTTCAGCCGCAGTGCATCGACTGCCAGGGTGAGCAGCGCCAGGCTGTCCTCCTCATTGAGGCTCACATTGGAACCACCCGCAGCATCGAGACGATCGAGCAAGGTCACCAGAGCCGGCGGAAGCAGCTGCCGGTCAGCACGGCGAACCCCAAGTTCAGCCTGGAGCTCAGGGCTGAAGAAGCGCTCATCGTCGGCCACCAGCGTGGAGGTGAACATCCGGAACGGGCTGACGGCCAGATCGTCGGCGGCGATCGGCCGGAAAGCGGTCGACACCACCGGAATCGGGGTCGCGCCGTCACGCAGGTCGTAATAGCCCACTGCCTTCATACCGAAGTAGGCAAAGAGCCGAGCCACCTGGCTCAGCTCGTCGAAGCTCGCTACCCGAATAGCACCATGGCGTTCGCACCCGAGCCGTGCCGCCTCCAGATGCCGGACCGGCGAGGCACTCAGCAGCGGGGCGTTGATCCGCTCGGTGGCATCAACCAGATGGCCATACTTCGGCACCTCTTCGGCATAGAGCTGCGACAGCCGCCGAGCCAGCTCGGCCCGGCGCCCGTTGATGGATGACCCCAGGCGAGGGGACGCCTCGGCGCCATCGCGGGAACTTGCATACGAGCTCACTTCCAGAAGGTTAGACCGGGCGCGACCCGACCAATTGCGCAACGTGATCGCAGCGCTCCCGGCCCGACGCGGCGCCGCGGCGCCATATTTCCGCACACAGTGACCGACGATGGCCAGTCCACCCACTAACAGTGGCGAAACGGCGCCGTGGCGCCACCAGAACCGCATTCAACCGGCGTCGACACGCATGCCCTGGTCGACGGCGCCGGCGGTGCAGACCCGGCAGTTCGATCGGGCAACCCGACTTCCCGACAATGACCGATCTTCGCTGGTCGATACGATGGGGGATCCCCCGATACGAGTGGTCAACCCGGTTACTGGATGGTCCGCTCCTGTCGTCCAGTCGCCCCCACGGGCGTTTGATCCGCCGAGAGAGAAACACCACCCATTGCCTGGGTAGAGGAGACCCGACTTGTTGGCTGCTACGCCGAGCCCCAGAACCGTTCCCGACCGGTCCGGCCGGGGCCCGCGGACTCGACGCCCGTTGCTCACCCTGATGGCATCGCTCACCCTCGTCGTGCTGGCTCTGCTCGCCAGCGCCTGCGGAGACTCTTCGGGCGATGGTGGCTCGGCCGAAAGTGACGGCGGACCGATCGAAGTCTCGTTCGTAGACGGCCAGATCTCCGGCGGCACCCTGCGACAGGTCGACCTCGGCTCCGAGGTCAACATCACCGTCACCGCCGACGTGGACGACGAAGTCCACGTACACGGCTACGACCTGTTCGAACCCGTCGTCGACGGAACCCCGGCCGAGTTCACCTTTACCGCCGACATTCCGGGCGACTTCGAAGTCGAACTGGAAGACAGCGGCCGCCTTCTGTTTAGCCTTCGGGTTTCGTGACCAAACACTTAGTGCCCATGGATCTGCCATCGATCATCGCCCACGGAGTGGGAGGGCGAAGCGACCTGCCCCTGCCCCTGCTCGGAGTGTCGATCGGCGCCGGGCTGGCGGTGGCGCTGTCATTCGCCATCATGGGCATCATCTGGATGAAGCCACGGCTCGACCGCCTCAGCGAGGGGGTCCTGATCCCGGCTGGCGTGGACTCCGCCCTCAAGATCGTTGGGCTGGTGGCCCGGCTCGCCGTCTTCGTGCTCTACCTCGCCGTCATCGGAGCCGCCTTCACCGGAGTCGACAACCCGGCGGAGAACCTGGCCACCACCACCGTCTTCATCATGTTGTGGGTGGTGATGCAGGCGGCATCGGCCGTCTTCGGAGACATCTGGTCGGCGGTCAACCCACTCGACACCATCGTGGCCGGTATTGAACGACTCACCGGCCGGCGCACCTCACCCAACGACGACGACGGAGCCAACATCACCCACTGGCCCGCAGTGATCGGCCTCTTCGGATTCCTCTGGCTTGAGCTGGCCTACCACTCCGGCGACTCACCCGAAACCGTCGGCCGAGCAATCCTGGCCTACAGCGTGGTGCTCGTCGCTGGAGGGCTTATGAACGGACGGGCCTGGCTCCGCCACGCCGGTGGCTTTTCGGCCTGGTTCAACACCCTCGGCTACCTCGGCATCTTCTTTCGCGACAACGAGGGCTCACTTCGCATCCGACCTCCGTTTGTCGGCCTCTCCCAGATGGTGATCCGGCCCGGCACCACCGCATTGGTGTTGCTGGTGCTCGGCAGCACCACCTTCGACGGCCTGGGCGGCACCACTTTCTGGCAACAGCTCGTGCGCAACCAGATCGAGTGGGGATCCACCTTCGCCTCCACCGGAGGCCTGCTGTGGATGCTGTTTGTGGTCACGGTCGTGTATCTGCTCGTGACCCGCCGGATCGACACCGCCGACCGCTACTCGCCATCACTGGTACCGATCGCCCTCGGCTACATCGTGGCCCACTACTTCTCGCTGGTGATGTTCTTTGGTCAGGGCTTCTTCTTCGGACTCTCCGACCCCTTCGACCAGGGCTGGGACCTCCTCAACAACACGTCATCCACCATCGACTTCACCGTCGTCAGCACCGACCTCATCTCGTGGGTCCAAATCTCAGCCATCGTCATCGGCCACATCCTGGGCGTAGCCGCCTCCCACGACCTTGTCCTCGAAGACGAAGTCACCGGCTCACCCGACGGGCTCAACCCCGGCGCCACCGCCTTCCGGGCTGAACTGCCCCTCGCCATGGTGATGATGTTCTACACCTCAATCGGCTTGTACATCCTCATGAATAGCTGATTCATTGCCGCAAGGCGGGATCCGTCGCTGGCGCTCCTCGACCCGCGCTGCGGATTTTTTCTCGGCGCACTCCTAGCGGAGTGCGACGCTCGTCCCTCGCTCCCTCGGGCAACTCGCTTGCGCTGGTGTCTGGTCGCGAGACGCGCTTCGACACGCAGGTTTTTGCCGCAAGGCGGGATCCGTCGGCCCCTGGGGGGCCACCTCGACCTGCGCTGCCTTGGCCGCTTGATGTGCTTTTGCCTGAGGCTGCATGGTTCTGAGGCTCCTTTAGCTTTTTGAGAGCGCGGTTAGGTTGGTTTCTTTTTCTTTTAGGAGTTGATCTAGGGCGGTTAGGGGTAGGCCTACTACGTTTTGGTAGTTGCCTTTTACTTGGGTGATGAAGCGGCCGCCCTGGTCTTGGATTCCGTAGGCGCCGGCTTTGTCGGCTGGTTCGCCGGTGGCTACGTACCAGGCGATGTCTTTTGTTGACAGGTCGACCATCTGGACCTCGGTGGTGGTGACCGATGAGGTGACGGTGCCGGCGGCGAGAACCGCGACCCCCGTGTGGACGTGGTGGGTTCGACCAGACAACTGGGTCAGCATGGTGGTGGCCTCGGCATCGTCGGCCGGTTTGCCCAGCAGATCGCCGTCGAGAGCCACGATCGTGTCGGCGGCGATCACCAGATACGGGGTGCTCTCACTTTCGTTGCCACCCTGACCTGATCCGTCCGGATCATGCAGCTGAGCCGCGGCCTGCGCTTTCGCACGGGCTAGACGTTCCACATAGGCCTCGGCCGGTTCGTGGGGGAGGGGAGTCTCGTCGATATCGGGGGTGATGATGGTGAGCCTGATGCCGAGGTTGGCCAGCAGCTGTTGTCGCCGGGGCGAACCGGATCCAAGGATCACCTGATAGCGAGTGGACATGACGAGGCCCCGGGGAGTGTTGGTATGAGGTGGCTCAGCCGCCGGAGACGGCCAGCAGACCGTCGCGACCGGCCACCGCCTCGTCCTCAGGATCGAGGAGCCAGCGGTCGGGGGTGGCTACCGGCCGGGGACCGTGGGTGTGGCCCCGAGGTAGGCGGAGGGCATCGGCTGGGAGTTCGGTGGTGGGGTCGAGCTCGCTCAGGAGATCCTCAAGCTGGCTCAACGAGTCGACCTGGTTGAAGCTGCCCCGAATGCGGCCCCCAACCGGATACCCCTTCAGATACCAGCCGGTGTGCTTACGGAAGTCCCGAATGCCGCGCTCACCCATGTGGTCGATCAGGCGTTTGGCGTGGTCAACCATGGTGACCGCCACCTGGCCCAGGTTGGGCGGACCCTGCACCGGGCGACCGGCGAAGGCATCGGCGAGGTCGCGGAACATCCAGGGCCGACCGAGACAGCCGCGCCCCACCACCACACCGTCACAGCCGGTCAACCGCATCATCTCGATGGCATCGCTCGCTTCCCAAATGTCGCCGTTGCCGAGAACCGGGATACTCACGTGGTTCTTCAGCACCGCGATCGTTTCCCACCGGGCATTGCCCGAGTAGAGCTGTTCGGCGGTGCGGGCGTGCAGGGCAATGGCCTTGGCACCGACATCTTCGGCGATACGGCCCGCATCCAGGAAGGTGAGGTGATCATCGTCCACCCCGAGACGCACCTTCACCGTGACCGGCACGTCGCCGGCGCCGTCAACCGCAGCACGAACCACCGAAGCCAACAACCGCCGCTTAAACGGCAGCGCCGAGCCGCCACCGTTGCGGGTGACCTTCGGAGCCGGACAACCAAAGTTCAGATCGATGTGGTCGACCGCATCTTCTTCCACCAGGTAGCGGGCGGCCCCGCCGATGGCATCAGGGTCGGTGCCGTAGAGCTGAATGCTGCGGGGCGACTCGTCGGGAGCGAAGCGGGCCCGCCGCAGCGTGGCCGGGTGGCGCTCCACGATGGCGCGAGACGTGATCATCTCGCTCACGTACAGACCGGCACCAAACTCCCGACACATCGACCGGTAGGGCGCGTTGGTGACCCCCGCCATCGGGGCCAGCACCACCGGAGGATCCACGGTGAGCGGGCCGATCGACAGCGGGGCACTCACCGGCTCGGGTGACGAAGCCGGCTCGGCAACCGGAGTATTCGACTCGGGGGTTTGCGGAGACATCGACCAACCAGGGTACTGTCGCACCAGTGCAGCCACCCTCATCAGTTTCCCCAGTCGC
>CALAML010000049.1 GCA_937925845.1 uncultured Acidimicrobiales bacterium
CTGACCCCGAAAAGTGCAAACTTTTGACCGTTGGGCGCGGTGAGAGAGGTTGCCAGAAGCACCAAAGCGTGCGAGGAGCGAAAGCCAAGCAAAGCCACGGCCGACGGGCACCCCGTCTGGCAAGAGGGACAGGGCCCCAAGGGAACCCGTCGGCGCCTGGGGCGCCTTTGGGGTTCCTGCCAGCCAAAAGCTCCGTGCAACGGCGGGGTAAAGCAAAGCACCAGCCGGTGAGCCACCGACGGCTGGCCGACGGGCAAAGGCACCCCGTCCGGCGCGTGGGACGGGGCCCCAAAGGCCAGCCAAAAGCTCCGTGCAACGGCTGGCCCGGAGGGCAGTATGGGTCGTTTGGCTTATTTCGGGGGTTTGTCGCGACTTCTACTCTTCGGTTATTCGCTTGATTCGACGCCACGAGTTGAGCACCCGCCTGTGGGAAGGTTCCAATGACCGAGTTGACGATGCCCAGTGACTCTCGTTTTGAAGACGAGATGGCCGACGATACGGAAGAGTTCGGCGGAGATTCTGTCTCCGGCGACAACGCCGATGTCAGCCAGACCAGGGAGGTGGAACGCCTCGCCCGAATCGGTCGACTGGCGCTGTTCCTCGCTGTGGCTGCGGCCTGGATGACCTACCGGTTCTATGTTGGGAACCCGGTTGGCTTCGGCTTCCCGTCGATCAACCCAGCACTGCTTCCGGCCTTCTTCATCGTGGCCCTCCTGGCGCCGATGCTTCTCCTGCCGATGATTCTCGCCGGCAAGTCGCCCCACGTGATGTATCGACCGAGCGAGATCGATGTCGGTCTTGATGATGTGCGCGGCGCCCGAGTGGTGCGTGAAGAAGTGGTCCGTACCCTCAACCTGTTCCGGTCGCACCGAACCTTCCGCGACCGTATGGGTGGAACCCCTCGTCGTGGCGTGCTCTTCGAAGGACCTCCCGGTACCGGTAAGACGTTTATGGCCAAGGCCATGGCTCGCGAAGCCGGCGTGCCATTCCTGTTTGTGTCTTCGTCGGCATTTCAGTCGATGTACTACGGCCAGACCAACCGCAAGATCCGCAGCTACTTCCGTGAGCTGCGCAAGGTGGCCCGCCGCGAGGGTGGCGCCATCGGCTTCATCGAAGAGATTGACGCCATCGGTGGCAGCCGCTCGGGCATGGGCGGTCGCGGTGAAGGCGTAACCGGCGTGGTCAACGAACTGCTGATCCAGCTCCAGTCGTTTGATGAGCCAACCACCGCCAAGCGCTTTCTTGGTCGAATGGTCGACTCGCTGAACCGTCTACTTCCTGCCGAGCGTCAGCTGCGCAAGCCATCCACCGCTGCTGCCAACGTACTCATTCTCGGAGCTACCAACCGCGCCGATGACCTTGATGCCGCCCTCGTTCGCCCGGGCCGGTTCGACCGCACGATCCGCTTCGATCTTCCCGGCCGGGCCGACCGACGTGACATCCTCGACTACTACCTCGAAAAGAAGGCCCACGACCCCGAGCTGGACTTGGATGAGCGTCGTGAGCAGCTGGCCGGTGCCACCTTCGGCTACTCGCCGGTGATGCTCGAACATCTTCTCGATGAGGCATTGGTTTGGGCTCTGCGACGCGGTGCCGAAGCCTTCGACTGGGACGATGTTCAGCAGGCCAAGATGACCGAAGAACTCGGTTTGCGTCAGCCGGTTGACTACACCCCGCAGGAGCGTCGGGCCATCGCTACCCACGAAGCCGGCCACGCCACCATCGCATGGCTTGTTGGTTCCAGTGACGGTGAGGGCGGACCGGTCGTGGGTGGTCGACGCCTCGAAGTGCTCTCGATCATCAAGCGACGTGACGCCTTGGGGCTCCTGGCCCACTCCGACACCGAAGAACGGTTCACCAAGACCCGCAGTGAACTTGAAAGCCAGATTCAGATCGCTCTCGGCGGTATGGCGGCAGAGCAGCTGTTGCTGGGTGAGTCAGGCAACGGTCCGGGCGGCGACCTGGTCTCCGCCACGCAGACGGCCACCGCCATGGTGGGCGCCTACGGCATGGGCCAGTCCCTAGTGTCGTTCCACGCGGCCAACACCAACGATGACCTGGTGGCCAAGGTGCTGGGCGACAAGGCGGCACGCGCCGACGTGGAGAACGTGCTCAACGACGCCCGCGAAGACGTGTTTCGCAAGCTGGAGATGAACCGCCACGTGCTTGAGGCACTCCGCGACGCACTGCTCGATCGCGACGAGTTGGTCGCCGAAGAGATCGTCGACGTCATCAAGGCCGCCGAGAAAGAGAACCAGGTGATCGACCTCCGGGACCGGTTCGCAGCCGAACTCGACTAGTACGCCCGAAATGTCGGCGCCCAGTGCTGAATATCAGTGTCCAGCGCCGACATTACGGATCGGCTCGGGAAATGTCGGCGCCTAGTGCTGAATATGAGCGTCCAGCGCCGACATTACGGATTGGCTAGGCGGACCGCTTTAGCATCAACGCGTTTCTCACCGCGATGCAGACGAGTTCGTCGGTCTGGTTGAAGGCCCGGTGTTCGAAGGTGACGATGCCCCGGTCGGGCTGAGACTTCGACTCACGGGCCGCCGTCACCTCGGTCTCGGCGTGGATGGTGTCGCCGTGAAAAACCGGTGCCGGAAACTTCACTGCTTCGAAGCCAAGGTTGGCCACCGTGGTGCCGTGGGTGAGTTCGTGCACCGATAGACCAACCAGCAGGGCCACGGTGTACATCGAATTCACCAGCACCCTGCCGAACTGGGTGGTCGAGGCATAGTCGGCATCGAGGTGTAGTGGCGCCGGGTTCATGGTCGACACGGTGAAGCCCACGTTGTCGGCCTCGGTCACGGTGCGGGTGAGCGCATGAGGCACCACCAGCCCGGGCGTGAGCTCTTCGAGCCACATGCCCTTGGGGATGATCTCTCTCGGCATGGTGTTCCTTTCGAGGCCTGGACCCGACGGCATCGACCTGGCGGGTTGATGAGGCAGCGTTGATAAGCGGTCTTGATGAGAGCGGGTGGATCAGGTGGCGTCGGGCTCGACGCCGGCGGCGGCCAGGATCTGGCGGGCCTGAACCGCGAGTGGTTCGTCGACCATCTGGCCCTCAAAGTCGATGGCGGCCACCCCGGACTCGATCGCCGCCGCGTAAGCGACCAGCATCCGCTGGGCCCGATCCACCTCACCGTCGCTCGGGGTGAAGCCTCGATTGGCCAGCGTCACCTGGTTGGGGTGAATACAGAGCTTGCCTGAAAATCCCAGGGATCGGGCCTCGTCGCTCTCGCGGGACATGCGCTCGTCGTCGCGGAAGTTGGCCACGATCTGGTCGATCACCGGCTTACGAGCCAGACGACCCGCCTGCGCCACCGACGACCGGGCAAAGAGCACTTCGGTGTTGCTATCGGTACGCACACCACCAAGATCGGCGATGTAGTCCTCGGCACCGAAGTAGCCACCCACCACCTGTGGGTGAGCCAACAGCAGCCGGGCATCAGCCACACCCAGTGCAGTTTCCAGCCCGGCAAGAATGCCGAGATGGCCAAGGTCAGCATCAGCCAGCGCCGCGGCGCATTGATTGAGCCCTTCGATGGTTTCCACCATCGGCACGACCACGCCATCCAGATCGTGATGTAGACCGTCGGCGATGTCGTCGTCGAACCATTCGGTGGTGGGCGGGTTGATGCGGGTGAACACGGCGCTGCCCTGACCCATGATCGTCGGTGCCAGCTCACAGGCATTGGCCCGGCCGGCCGCCTTCTCGCTCAGCGGCGTTGCGTCTTCGCAGTCGATCACCACCCCGTCGGCCTCGGTGCGGGTCAGTTTGGGAATGAGGTCATCGCGCACCGCAGGGGCAAAAAGCAGCGAGCGCAGCCGGGGCGCAGCAGAAGGAGTCATCACGCCGAATCGTAGACCGCCCAACCACTTGTTTGGGTCAGTGGTTCTTCGGGTCGTGGACTGGTGCTGTTTTGGCGACGAGCCGGCTAACTGCCACTGCTGCAGTCGCATCACGACGACTTGGTCCGACCCATTCGTTCTGAGAAACCGATGTTGCGGCCAACACGACCGATGGGCTTCAACGAGGTAGCGGCCGCGGCGGTCGCCCAGTCTCACTAGCCTCTCGGCCATGGACGACTTTTCCGAAAAGCTTGCGGTCATCACCGGTGGGGCCAACGGCATGGGGCGCGAGCTCGCCATCCAGCTGGCGGCTGAAGGTTGCGACGTGGCTATCTGTGACCTTTCCGAAGACGACATGGCCAACACCGCGGCCCACATACGCGAGCACTCCGCCGACATTCGCATCACCACCCATGTGGCTGATGTCGGCAGCGAGGAAGCGATCCTGGCCTTTCGTGATCAGGTGATGGAACAGCACGACACCGACCATGTGGAGCTGGTGTTCAACAACGCCGGCATCAGCGGTGGCGGCAGCCTGTTTGATTCGAGTCGTGAGGCCTGGGACCGCACCTTCAACATCGTTTGGGGTGGCGTCTACTGGGGCACCCGGGCGTTCCTGCCGTTGCTGACCCAGGCCGAAGAAGGCCATCTCATCAACACCTCCAGCGTGAATGGCTTCTGGGCCAGCCTCGGCCCCGAACGGCCACACACGGCCTACTCCGCGGCCAAGTTTGCGGTGAAGGGTTTCACCGAAGCGCTGATCGCCGACCTGCGAATGCACGCACCCCACGTTGGGGTGTCGGTGGTGATGCCTGGCCACATTGGCACCAAGATCGTGGAGAGCTCGATGCGCCACGGCGTGATCGGCGATCTGGCCGCAGAGGAAAAAGCGCTGCTGGAGTTGGCGGCCGGCGACTTCGAGGCCAACGCCCTCACCACCGCAGCCGATGCAGCCACCATCATCCTCGACGGGGTTCGAGCCAACCAATGGCGCATTCTTGTTGGACCCGATGCTGTGGCACTGGACGAAGTGGTGCGCCGCATTCCCCAAGACGTCTACGGCCCCGACGGCCTCGAAGAGATCATGGCCGCCTTCGGCGCCACCGGCGAGACGGTTCTCGACAAGTAGGACGAGTCACACAACCAGGACAAGTCTCCAGGTTGGCGGACTACCCGAACAGTCAGTCGATGCGGCGGAGCTCTTTGCGATAGCGCTTTACCCGATCTACGTAGCTCTGGGCACCCATGGCGATCATCTCTGGATCGGCTGAGTCCTCGCGCACCTTGGCCGGGATGCCCATGGCCGTCGCTCGGGCTGGCACGTCAAGGTCGTACAACGCCACGGCGTTGGCGGCGACGATGGCGCCCTCACCCACGTGAACCCGATGCAACACCACGGCGTGGTTGCCGATCAACGCACCGTTTTCGACGGTGCAGCCTTCGAGGTGGACCTGATGGCCGATCACGCAGTCGTCGCCAACCGTCGTTGGCCAGAACGGAGTGGTGTGCAGCACTGAACCATCCTGAACTGAAGTGCGGGCCCCGATCTGGATGAAGCCGTCATCGCCGCGCAGCACCGCCTGGGGCCACACGCTGGCGTCCGGACCGAGGCGAACGTCGCCGATGATGGTGGCGTCGGGGTGAACATAAGCCGCCGGATCGATTTGAGGTTCGATATCGCCAAGCGCATAGATAGCCATGGCGCCCAAGGTATCGGAGTGGTTCCGTTGACAGCGGCGTGGTGGCGATCCCGGCCGACCGGCGCGGGACAGATACCCATTGTTGGGCTTCATCAACTCCGACACACTGGTGTAGCGGACACTGTTTGGATCCGCGGGGGCCGACCATGGCCGGGTGGTAACCACCACTCCGCTCCAATGTCGGGCAATCTCCAACCTGCCAGGAGGACAGAACATATGGGAACCATCCAACGAACGATCGCCATGGCCAAGGGAAGCTGGGCCGTGCTGCGACAAGACAAAGAACTGATGGTGTTGCCCGTTCTCGGTGTCATCGTGATGGTGATCTTTGCCGTGGTTCTGGGCATTCCGCTGATCGCCGCGTTGGCGGCCATGGAAACCACCAACGAACTCACCGGTGAGGACGAACTCAGCACCGCTGGCGTGGTGGTCGGCGGGCTCGGTGCCCTCATCGGCTACTACCTCCTTACCTTGATCAACCAGGTGTTCGCCGGGGGAGTGGTGCACGGCGCCTACACCCGTATGACCGGCGGTGACCCGACCGTGATGAGCTCGATCAAGGCTGCGGTTTCGAAGATTCCCCAGCTGCTGCCATGGGCCGTGGCTACCGGAACCGTGGGCCTGATTCTTGATGCGCTGAGGGACCGGGGCTTCATCGGCAAGATCATCGCCGGCTTCATCAGCTTCGCCTGGAAGACGGCCACCTTCCTGGTGCTTCCCATCCTTGTGATCGAAGGGCTTGGCCCCAAGGCGGCCTACAACCGGTCCCGCGAATTGATGCGAGGCCGTTGGGGCGAAAGCGCCAGCGCCACCTTTGGGTTCATTCTTATTGGCCTGGTGGCCACCCTGCCAGCGATAGCGCTCATCTTCATCGGAGGCTCGATCGGCGGTGCCGGCTTCGGCCTCGTAGCTATCGCCGTGATTTGGCTGGCGGTCACCACCGTGGTCATCAACACCCTCAACGGAGTGATGCGAGCAGCGCTGTACCTCTACACGGTAAACAACCAGGTCCCAGCCGACTTCGCCGACGCCGGCCTGGAGATGGCCTTCCGTTAAGCGGCTCGAAACCGAGTTATGGCGCTGATTTGTACGCACTAACGGCGAGCTGATGAATCTCCTGTGAACTGTGGCATTCGAGTAGGGCAAGCCAGGCCGGAATTGTTACTATGCAGCTAGTAGTAATTCGTCTTGGGAGGCGCTAGATGTCTGCACCAGAAATCGGCCTGGATCTCGGCCGTTACAAGCTCGGCTGGAGCGACGAGGAAGACTACGTATTTAAGCCCAAGAAGGGCCTGAACACCGACATCGTGAACGAGATGTCGTGGATGAAGGGCGAGCCCAACTGGATGCGGGACATGCGTCTCAAGTCCCTTGGCCGCTTCGAAAAGCGGGCCATGCCCAAGTGGGGCGGCGACATGTCGGAGATCTACTTCGACGACATCTTCTATTACATCAAGCCCTCCGACGGCGTCAGCGACGACTGGGATTCGGTCCCCGACGCCATCAAGGACACCTACGAAAAGCTCGGCATCCCCGAAGCCGAGCGCAAATACCTCGCCGGCGTTACCGCGCAATATGAGTGCCTGCGCGGCGACCAGCGGGTGTACACCACCAGCCGGGGCCTGGTTCCGATCAAGGAAATCGCCCCCGGCGACGAAGTCTTCTCGCTGAACGAAGAAACCGGCGAAGTCGAAACCCACCGGGTGAAGCATGCGGCCCAGACCGATGTGCGCCAGACCTATCGGGTAACCGTCGGTGGCCGTTTCGCGCGAGAGATCGTCGGCACCGACAACCACCCGATCCTCTGCCTGGTCGACAACCGCGAGCCCGGAGCCGCACGGGCGAACTGGGAACAGCGCTGGAAGACCATCGGTGAACTCGTGGAAGGCGACCTCGTCGCCGTCGCCCGCGACCTGCCCGAGTTTGGCCAGAGCCACGACCTCGGAGCGTTCGGCGACATGCCGGCCCACTTCCCGACCCAAACCAACCCCGACCTGGCCTGGCTGGTCGGTCTCTGGCTCGGTGACGGGTTCAACCGCTTTGACGTCAACCACGCCACCTACCGGATGGAGATCGCCATCCCGGCCTCCGAGCCCGAGGTGCAGGCCGAAGTCATCCGCATCATGGCCGAACAGTTCGGTTTGGCTCCGGCCCGAAGCGACAAGTGGCGAGTCACCTTCAACTCCAAGCACCTCGTGGCCTGGCTCGACTACAACGGCATCACCGGCACCTCACACACTAAGCGGGTGCCCGAGTGGGCCTTTGGTCTGCCCACTGCCGAGCGCCTGGCCATGATCGCCGGCTATGTAGACGCCGACGGCTACGTGTCGCCCGATGATCTTGGCAACAACATCTCGGTCACCTCGGTGAACACCGCACTGCTCGACGACATTGCCGAGTTGGCCCGCCTCTGTGGCCTGCGTCCAACCGAGGCCCACGAGTTCAACTCGGCCCACCCCCACGATGCCGATCGTCTGATGACCGGCTTCCGCATGGGAATTGGCGGCGACGTCGAACGACTGGCCCTGCGCACCCCGCGCAAAGCCGACCG
>CALAML010000050.1 GCA_937925845.1 uncultured Acidimicrobiales bacterium
TTCGGATGCATCTCGCCGGCGTAGAGCTTCCGGGGGTTGGTGAAGCGGTTGCGATGTCGGCGGGCGTCGCCGGACGGCCACCACACGGCACCACCGGTGATGAGCTGCTGCGGGCCGCCGACGAGGCGTTGATGCGGGGTAAGCGCAGCGGACGCAATCAGGTGGTCATCCACGTCGAGGACAAGATGGTCATGAAGAGCAACTACTACAGCAGGGCGACCCTGGACCGTCTGGCTTCGTTGTCACGGGCAACTAACCGGACCGAGGCCAGCCTGCTCCGAGAAGCCGCAGACAGTTTGTTGGCGAAGTACGCCGACCTGATCTAGTCGCTGAACCCGGCGATGGCATCGGCCACCGCCAACGTCCGGCGGGCGTTATCCACGTGCAGGTTCTCGATCATCCGGCCGTCGACGGTCACGACGCCTCGTCCGTCGGCCTCGGCCGCAGCGAAGGCTTCGATGACCCGCTTGGCGTACTCGATCTCTTCCTCGTCGGGTGCCCAGACCTCGTTGGTGATCGCCACCTGGCCGGGGTGGATCAACGTCTTGCCGTCGAAGCCGAGCCCTGCACCCTGGCGGCACTCCGCGGCGAACCCGTCGATGTTCTTGATGTCGTTGTAGACCCCGTCGAGGATCACCTTGCCCGCTTCACGCGCCGCCAGCAGGGCGGTGGCCAGATGGGGTAGCAGTGGATGACGGCCGGGGACCAGTCCGGCCCGCAGCTCTTTGGCCAGGTCGTTGGTGCCCATCACCAACACATTGACCCGGTCGTGGGCTGCGATCTCGCGGGCGGCGAAAATGGCTTCGGGGGTTTCGACCATGGCCCAGATGTTGGTGTGGTCGGGAGCCCCGGCGGCCTCAAGGGCGTCGGCGATCTGGCCGACGTGGGAGGCGTTGGCCACCTTGGGAATCACGACTGCGGCCGGGCCGGCAGCACCGGCGGCGGCGATGTCGTCTGCACCCCATGGAGTGTCGAGGCCGTTGCAGCGGATGGTGAGTTCCCGGTTGCCGTATTCGCCAGAAGTGGCTGCAGCTACCGCCTGGTCGCGGGCCGTGTCCTTGGCGTCGGGGGCCACTGCGTCTTCGAGGTCGAAGATGATGGCGTCGGCGGGAAGGGTCTTGGCCTTCTCCAGCGCTCGTTCGTTGGCCGCCGGCATGTAGAGCACCGAGCGGCGGGGACGAAGTTGATCAGTCATAGGTTGCGCTGTTCCTTGAATACGAGGTCGGGTCCGGTCGCGGACTGGGTTGCAAGCCAGCTGTTAGAAGAGCCAGGTGTTAGAAGCCGTAGGCCTCGGCCAGGTCGGCGTCACGGGCCGAGAGCTTCTTGGCCAACTCCACCACCACCTTGCACTGCTTCACGGTGGCGTCGTCCTGCATCTTGCCGTCGATCATGACCGTGCCGGTTCCATCGCCCATTTCGTCGATTACCTTCACGGCCCAGGCCACGTCGTCGGGGTCGGGGCTGAACACCTTCTTGGCGATCGGGATCTGGGCCGGGTGGAGGCTCCAGGCGCCCACGCAGCCGAGCAGGTAGGCGTTGCGGAATTGGTCTTCGCAGGCCACCGTGTCGGCGATGTCGCCGAACGGTCCGTAGAAGGGGAGGATGCCGGCCTGGCCGCAGGCATCGACCATGCGGGCGATGGTGTAGTGCCAGAGGTCCTGAGCGTGGGTGGGGCGGCCAGCGGCATCGATGTCGTCTCCGGCCGGATCATCACGCACCAGATAACCGGGATGGCCGCCGCCGACCCGGGTGGTCTTCATGCGACGGTCAGCGGCAAGATCGGCCGGGCCCAACGAGATGCCCTGCATGCGGGGGCTGGCCAAACAGATCTCTTCCACGTTGGCCACGCCCCGGGCGGTTTCGAGAATGGCATGTACCAGCAGTGGTTTGGTGATGCCGGCCTTGGCTTCGAGTTGAGCCAGCAGCCGGTCGACATAGTGGATGTCTTCGGGCCCTTCCACCTTGGGCACCATGATCACGTCGAGTTCGTTACCGATCTCGGTCACCAGGCCGTAGAGGTCGTCGAGTACCCACGGTGAGTCAAGGCTGTTGATACGGGTCCAAAGCTGGGTGTCGCCCATATCGACCGACTTACCCACTTCGATCAGCCCGGCGCGGGCCGCCTCTTTCTCATCGGCCGGAACCGCATCTTCGAGGTTGCCAAGAAGGATGTCGACCTTCGAGGCCATGTCGGGCACCTTCGACCGCATCTTTTCGTTTGATGGCGGGAAGAAGTGAATCATGCGGGACGGAGGAAACGGGATCTCCCGAAGCGGCTCCGGGGCACCCACGGCGAGTGGCTGAAAGAAGTCCTTGGCACTGCGCATGAACGATTCAATTCCTTCGTGTCGGTCGGCGTCATCGGCGGGGGAGGCTCACGTTTCCGGAGCGGGCCGACACAGTCACCTTACGCGACGGTGGCTGTGTGGGCGAAGCCTGCGATGTCAGCCGTAGCGACATTCCAGGATCGTTGGCGCAAGTCGGTGGGCTCGGCCAGAATCGGCCATGGCCTATACCGAGATCATCTACGAAGTCGCCGACCGCATCGCTACGATCACCCTGAATCGGCCCGATAAACTCAACGCCTTCACCAACACAATGTTGGCTGAGTTGCTGGCTGCATTTGATGAGATCGATGCCGACGATGACGTACGGGCGGTGATCGTGACCGGCGCCGGCCGAGGGTTCTGTGCCGGAGCCGACCTGTCGGCGGGGGCCGAGACGTTCAGCTACGGCGGCGAGAAGGGTGGCGGCTCCGGCAGCGCCAGCGGTGGTGATGGCGGTAGCGGTGCAAATGTCGGAATCAATGACACCCTCGACGAACGTCATCGTGACGGCGGCGGGTTACTCACGCTGCGGATCTACGAA
The DNA here is from genome assembly GCA_937925845.1 of uncultured Acidimicrobiales bacterium. Taxonomy (GTDB): domain Bacteria; phylum Actinomycetota; class Acidimicrobiia; order Acidimicrobiales; family CALAML01; genus CALAML01. The sequence goes on from CALAML010000050.1 coordinate 2,869, forward strand.
TGCACCAAGCCGGTGATTGCCGCCATCAACGGTCCGGCCGTGGGGGTGGGCGCCACCATGACCCTCCCAATGGACAGTCGCCTGGCCGCCGACAACGCCAAAATGGGGTTCGTGTTCGCCCGCCGGGGTTTGGTGCCCGAGGCCGCATCATCGTGGTTCCTGCCCAAGGTCGTCGGCCTCTCAAAAGCCTTGGAGTGGGTGTTCACCGGTCGGGTGTTCCCGGTGGCCGAGGCCCATGAGGCCGGGTTGGTACGAAGCTTGCATCCCGCCGATGAGCTACTCGACGCGGCGCGGGCCATCGCCACCGAGATCGCGGAAAACACCTCGGCGGTGTCGGTGGCGGCATCGCGGCAGATGCTGTGGCGCATGGCCGCAGCCGATCATCCAATGGCCGCCCATCAGGTGGATTCACGCATGATCCTGCAGCTCGGGCGGGGAGCCGACGTCGCCGAAGGCGTGATGTCGTTCCTCGAGAAGCGACCCGCCGAGTTCACCATGCGCCCCTCATCCGATATGCCGCCAGTCTTCCCCTGGTGGGAAGAAAAAGAGTTCTAGCTCTATTTGCCCTCCGGGCGGGCCGTTGCACGGAGCTTTTGGCTGGCAACCGTCCGGGTGCAGGCTGACGGGTTCCTATTTGTATCCAGCGAGGGTGAATCACTC
>CALAML010000051.1 GCA_937925845.1 uncultured Acidimicrobiales bacterium
GATGCGTCGCTTCTGGCCCCGGCCCTCGACCGGTGGCGCACCCTCACCGCTGCAGCCCTGGTGGGTCTGGCCACCCGGGCCCTACAGATCGGGGTGGATTACGTATTGGAGCGGGAACAGTTCGGGCGGCCGATCGGGTCGTATCAGGCCATTCAGCACACGCTCGCCGATCTGCCGGCCATGATCGACGGCGCTCGCTTCCTCACTCACAAGGCGGCGTGGGCTCACGACTCGGGCTTGGTTGATGGCGTCGGCGTTGTCGACCTGGGCGAGGGCGTGGTGACCGAGTTTGCGCCGACGGCGGCGATGGCGTTTCTCCAGGCTGGCGATGCTGCCGCAGTCTGCACCGACCGGAGCCTGCACTATCACGGTGGTTACGGCTTCTCGGTGGAGTACGACATCCAGCTCTACTATCGGCGGGCCCGGGCCTGGGCGAATGTGCTGGGCGATCCGGCTCGGGAGCGGTTGCGGCTGGCCGATCTGTTGTTGGGGAGCACAGTATTGGGAAGTCCGGCGTTGGGGAGCCAGGCCTGATGGATTTTGCCTTCACCAAAAGCCAGGAGGCGCTGCGGGCCCGAATCCGTGAGGTGATCACCGCGGTGGTCGACGACGAGGCCATCACCGCGACCCATGAGAGTGGCACCAACCATTGGCCGCCGTTGGTCAGGGCCCTGGGCCAGGCCGGGATACTTGAAGAGGCTCGCCCGGGGGCGGGTCAGGATCCGGTGGCGTTGTCGATTCTTTCGAGTGAATCCCAAAAGCTTGGGGCTCCATTCGATTCGATCGGCATGGCTCTGGCCATCGCCGGGGTGCTGGAGGCGGTCGGTTCTGACTTCCTGCGGGAGCGGGTTGGCGCCGGGTTGCTCGCTGGCGAGCAGACGGTGTGTTTTGGGTTGACCGAACCCGACGGCGGGAGCGACCTGGCCGCGCTGAAGACCAAGGCAACCTTCGACGGCGAGCGGTGGGTGATCAACGGCGCCAAGATGTGGACGACGCTGGCCCATATCGCCGACTGGGTGTTCCTGCTGGTGCGCACCGATTCCGACAGGGGTCGTTACGGCGGCTTCACTGTATTTGTGGTGCCGATGGACACGCCGGGTATCACGGTGGATCCGATCGAAACCATGAGCACCGAACGGGCCAACGCCACCTTCTACGACGACGTGGCCGTGGGGCCGGAGTGGATTGTGGGTGATCTGCATGAAGGGTGGCAGGTGTTGTCGGTGATGCTGGGGTTCGAGCGGGGTATGGGTGACACAACCGCCTTGGTGCCGTTGGCTCGGAGGGTGGTCGAGTGGGCTACCGAGATCGGCCGCATCGGCGATCCGCTGATTCGCGAGCGTCTGGCCCAAATCGCCATCGACGCTCAGGTGTGTGACCTGTTGACCCAACGCACGGTGTGGACCGCGGCGACCGGTCAGCCACCGGGTACCGAAGGGTCGATCGCCAAAGTTTTTGCCACCGAGCGCTACCAGCATCACGCCCGGTGGGCCCAGGCCACGGCTGGGGCCGAGGGGCTGTTGGGCTATGGTGCGGAGGGCGCGGCCGCGGGCGGGTGGATCGATCACGATGTGCGTCATTCGGTGCCGCAGACCCTGCAGGGTGGCACCTCAGAGATCAACCGCAACAACATCGCCGAGCGAAGACTGGGCCTACCAAGAGCGCGGTAGGGGCACCCTCCCTCCGCTGAAATGTCGGTTGAAGGCGCGGTTCTGTCGCGTTTGAAACCGACATTTCGACCGGCGGGCCGTAATGTCGGTCGAGAGCGCGACGGATTCGCGTCTGAAACCGACATTTCCTGCAGAGCGTCGATGGAGAAACATGAGTACCAACGCTGAAGCTGAAGCCAAGCGGGTCGAGCGGTTGGGGTCGCTGGTGGACCCGGCCACTACTGCGGTGGTGACGATGGAGATGCAGAACGGAGTGATCGGCGAGGGGGCTCTGTTCCCGGCGTTGGTCGACGAGGTGGTGGCCTCGGGCATGGTGGCGGCGGCGGCGTCGGTGTGTGATGCCGCTCGGGGTGTGGGTGCTCGGGTGGTGCACTGCACTGCGGAGCATCGCCTCGACGGTGCGGGCCAGGCCGAGAACTGCAAGGTCTTTGCCATGGCCGAGAAGCTGCGTCGGGATCAGGGGATTGTGCCGACGGCGGCCGGTACTCCCGGTGCGGCCCTGGTTTCGGAGCTGGGACCCGAACCGGCCGACATTGTTGTGGCCCGTATCCATGGCATGACCCCGTTTATGTCGACGTCGCTGGATCAGGTTCTGCGCAACCTTGGAACAACGACGATTGTGGCCTTGGGGGTGTCGGTGAACATCGGGATGCTCGGGCTGTGTATCAACGCCATCGACCTCGGCTATCAGGTGGTGCTGGTGCGTGACGGCGTGGCGGGGGTGCCGGCGGCCTACGCCGAGTCGGTGATCGACAACACGCTGTCGATGATCGCCACCATCACCACATCGGCCGAGCTGATCGATCTCTGGCGTTAGCACTTCTCTTGCGGGCGGTCGGGGCGCGGGCTTCGTCGCCGCTCTAAGGTCGACCCATGCGGTTCATCTTTAACTACCCGGAGATGCAGGGTTCCTCGCCGAGCATGCTCGACAGCGGTCCGGTGGCCGACTTGGCCGTGGCGTGTGAGCAGGCGGGCTGGTCGGGCTTTTCCTTTACTGAGCATCCGGCGCCGGGGGAGCGGTGGCTTGGGGCTGGCGGTCATCAGGCGCTCGATCCGTTTCTGGCTCTGGCCCATGTGGCTGCGGTCACCGAGCGGTTGAAGTTGCTCACCTATCTCACGGTGGTGCCGTATCGAAACCCGTTGATGCTGGCCAAACAGGCGGCCACGTTGGATCTGTTGTCGAATGGCCGCTTCATCCTGGGTGTGGGCACCGGGTATCTCAAGGGCGAGTTTCGGGCGCTGGGGGTGGACTTCGAGCAGCGCAACGCGCTCTTTGACGAGGCGCTGGAGGTGATGCCGTTGCACTGGAGCGGTGAGCCCTTCGACTATGAGGGCATCTCGTTTTCGGCCAAGGGAATTCAGGCCCGTCCCCAGCCCACGCAGGCACGGATTCCGATCTGGATCGGTGGCAACGCCAAGATCACCAGGCGTCGGGTGGCCGAGAAGGCTCAGGGGTGGATGCCACTGCCCGGTCCGCCGGAGATGTCGGCCACCACCAGGACGCCGTCGGTCGGCACCCTCGACGACCTGGGTCAACGGATTGCTGAGGTGAAAGAGGCCGCCGGGGAGCGGGGTGCCGAGCTCGACTTTGTGTATCTCTACGCCGACCCTCGCCTCGCCGAAGATCCCACCGCCAGTGTGGAGGAGCATCGCGACGCCATGGCCCGCTTCGCCGAGATCGGCATCACCTATGCAGTGGCCAACGGCCCCTCCAACCGGAACCGCAGCCAAAGCTTGGAGTGGATCCAAGCGGTCGGCGAAACCTATCTGGGCTCCGCCTAATGACTGAGCACGAGGACAGCCAACCAAAAGCCATCGGCACGGTTACCTGTGTCGCCTATTTGGGTATGAGCCTCGACGGGTTTATTGCCGGCCCCGGCGATGATCTTGGGTTCCTAGATGACATCGAGCATCCGGCCGACAGCGACTACGGCTATGCCGAGTTTATGGCCGGGGTTGATGCGTTGGTGATGGGCCGGCGCACCTTCGAAACCGTGTTGGGCTTTGATGGCGACTGGCCCTACGAAAAGCCGATCGTGGTGATGAGCAGCACTCTCCAGGCAATCCCCGAGCGGGCCAAGCAGTGTGAGCTCAGCATCGCAACGCCACGGGAGTTGGTTGAAGAGGCGGCGGCGAGAGGCTGGAAGAAGCTCTACATCGATGGCGGGGCATTGGTCACCAGCTTCGCTGGGCTGGATCTGCTCGACGAGTTGATCGTTACGATGCTGCCAGTGGCGCTGGGCCAGGGCACCCCGGTCTTTGGGCCTCTGGACACGCCGCACTGGTTCAGCCACGTCTCCACCGAGAGCTTCAGTAACGGCGTGGTGCAGTCCACCTACCGTCGGCGGCCATAAGGGCCAGTGATTCGCAGGTTGTGGTCGGCTCGTTGCTGTAGTCGCTTCGGCCCGTGGCGGTTTGGTGCCTTGGTCTTGGCTTCGGGGGTTAGGTGATTTCGGTTCCGTCGGGGCGGTAGGTGTGCCAGTTGCCGTTGGGGTCGCGCCAGACGCGGTGGCCGGTGCGTTGTTTCCAGAGGTTGTGGTATTTGC
>CALAML010000052.1 GCA_937925845.1 uncultured Acidimicrobiales bacterium
TCGAGCAGCTGCTTCCAGGTGAAGTCCTCCACCGTGGCCGCGCCGAAGCTCTCCAGGTCGGCCTCCATCAGGTTGGGCATGGCCCGCATCGCACCCTTGGGCCGATCCTTGTCGGAAAGCCACATGTTGAGCGGCGAGGTGAACATGTGCCGCAACATGGTGCCGGGCAGAATCAGCAGGAAGGCAACAAAGCTCAGCACGTGGGCCAGCCAGAAGATCTGATGCAGCCCGGCCAGGTTGCCCCAACCCTTCACCAGAGTGGAAAGCGGGTAGCCGACGATCGACCACCGCTCATGGTCGACGTTGGTGCGCAACTTTTTGCCGTCGGGGCCAACTTCACCTTCAGCTGCGGTTTCCACTGCACCCGAGGCGCTTTCGCCCTCACCGTCGCTACCTTCGAGGGCTTCAGCTTCACCATCAGCGGATCCGTCGACGCTGGCCTCCGCACTCGGAGCGGACACCTCGCCGTCACCGTCGTCATCGCTGTCCCCGTCACCGTTGGTGTCGCCGCCCTCGCTTTCGATCTGCGCGGTCTGAGCTTCGAACTCATGGCGCTCGTAACCGATGCGGAACATCTCGGCCAGGAACCCGGTGAGGCCGATGGCAAAAAGCACACCGAGGATGATGGCGTGCTCGGGCTTGGTCTTAATGCGAATGCGATAGGGGCGCTGCACGTAGCGACGCAGGATGGCCCAGGTCACGCCACCCAGGAAGACGAGGCCGGCGACGTCGCCGATCAGGGCGTAGCCGCGGTAGACGTCGCCGTGCAGAAACTTGAGGCCCTCAGGCACCTGATGGTCGATCTCAAGAACGGTGGTGACGCCCATCAGCACCAGGAAGCCGAAGTAGATCATCGAGTGCATCATGCCGGCGGCCGGATCGCGCAGCAGCGTCTGCATGTACATGCCGGCTCGCAGGTTCTCCATGCGGGTCTTGAAGTTCTTCGGTGTGGTCTCGCGACGATCCGGAGCGCCGCGCTCCCAGTTCTTCATCCGGTTGGCGAACTGGATGGCGACCCAGGCCAGCAGCATCGGAATGACCGTGTAAAAGGCCAGCTTCACGAAGCCCGGGATGTTTCCAAAGACCTTCCGGTGGATCGGGGAGTCGCTCTCCCACCCGGTCAGCAGCGGAAGAATGCCGGAAAAGACAGTAAAGATGGCGATGCCGATGCCAAGGGCAAGGACGACAAGGCGAGGTTTCGAGTTCCCATTCATCACCCACGAAGCTACCAAGCGGTAGGCGAGCGCGAGAACTCTTCCGAAACAACTACCACGGCCACCTTCGTGGACCAGTCGTCAGGTTGGTGGCGATCCGGCCCGCTGAGCCTCAGCCCAGTGGCCGGTAAGACGCTTCTTCTACCAGCAACCGGCCAGCTACCAGCTGCCGCCGCCACCACCACCGCCGCCTCCGCCGACACCTCCGCCGCCGCCGCCACTCGAGCTCGGAGCCCGGGCGGTGCTGGCCGTGGCCGCACCCAACCGGGGTGCGAGATAGGCCATCCGGTAGCCGTAGGGGTCGACCTGCATGGCGCGGGGTGAACCCTGGATGGCATTTGACCAACGATCGATCTCGTCGAGGGCCACCGCCCACGCGGTGTACTCGCGCAGAATGCCGTGATCGGCAGCCCACTCGGCGTGTTTGGCCTCGGACCGCTCAAGGAAGCGACGGAAGGACTCGATCTGGATCCAGATCGCAGAACCCCGCGGGGTACGAACCCGCATCTCCCAACTGCGGATCAGCAGCGTGGCGCCGGCACCGGCGGAGAGGGCACCAATGATCAGGCTGATCAGGCCGATCGAGCTCGCCGAAGTCGCCGCCACCGCGCCACCGAAGATCATGATGGCGCCAAACAACAGGCCGATCAGCCCCAGCCCGACCGCAGCCATGCGTCTCGAGTCGCCGCCGCGATCCCACAACGGCGAATTGTTGGCGAACTCCTTCATCTCCAACTCCACTTTCCCCCAAGCGGTGGCGAAGGTCTTGTTGTAGGAAGTGAGGCTGATCGAGTTCGAGTGGGCGAACATCTCCTGAAGGAAACGGTCGCGGACTCCGGCTGGACCGACGTTCATTCGCAACTTTGGTTCCTCAACCAGCTCGATCTCGCCCGCATGACTCCGGTCGATCAACCACGACACCCGATGATGATCCTGGAACCGTTCGGCCCAGATCACCCCGCCCTGCCACGGGTCCATATCGGGTGGAGGAGAAAAATCGATGGCGGCCATCTCCGCCAGTTCCTTGGCATCGACCCGGCGATAGGGAGCGTCGGCCAGATCGTCCTCGGGGCCGAGGGCCGCTTCGGTGGCGCCACCCGCCCACACTTTCTCGCGGCCGGCCCGCCGAACCAGGAACGACGTCGGTGCCGCCGCAAGCAGGGCCAGACCACCGGTAAGACCCAGCGTGCCGCCAAGGCCCAAACCCTCGCTCTCGTTGACAGCAAAGCCGGGCACGACCGGCAGCGCAGGCGGATCGACAGGAGCGCCCAGCTCGGCGCTGAGGGTCACGCCCCGGCGAGCGCCAACCGAATCGACCTCGGCCACCAGATGGCCCGGGGCGACCTGACGAACGTTGCAGCCGCCCACCCGTCCGGCGGCGCCGGCCGAACAGAGCGGGTCGAGCATCTCAAACGGGGCCAGGAGATGGACTTCCAAATCCTTGGCTTCCACCGGCCAGCGATCGCCGTGGGCGTTCCAACTCACCCGGCTGGCGTTCGCTCTCTCCGTGCTCGGAAACACCAAGGTCTCGAGCGGATAGCTGAGCTGGTAGCGGTGGCGACCGCTGATGGTGATGTTGGGGTCGCCTACGCGGATTCTGGTGTCGCCCGCCCGTGGCAAGGGCGTGATGTTTCTCGGGTTGATGGCCACATCGTCGGGTGCGGTCGGAGACGAGACCTCGATGGGGGCCGACGCGTTCAGGCCGGGGACGTCTCGGAAGATGCCCCGCTTCTCGCCGAAGCCAAAGTCGTACTCGATCACCTCGGTGATCTGAGCCGAGCCGCTGTCGTCGATCAGCTCGGCCATGGCCCAGTATTCGTTGATCCGTTCCGGAGCGCGAGCTGAGGCAGCTAAACAGCCCCCGAGGCCGATCACCGCGCCTGCGGCGGCCATCAGGCCCATGTCGATCTTGCGTCTCCCGATTGCGGCCATGAGCCCAGCTTAAGGAAGCCGCCCCCGTTCCCGGTGTCAGTGCCAGAGCCGACGGCCGATTCGGGAGTCCGGTGTCGACGAAGTCGTCCCGGGCAGGAGCGCGGTCAGGGCCAACCCTGCGGGTTGCGGCCCGAACTAGCCGAGAGAGTCAGTGTTTGCGGACTACGAAGGTTTCGTCGTTGAACCAGAGGCCGCCGTTGTCCTGGAGCACTTTGGCAGTGACGTCGAAGTACGAGCCCTCCTGCACCGCCCGCTCCACCCGCTCATCTTCGATCTGAGCCACGTAGATGGCGGCGTTCCAGGCCGCAAAAAGGGTAGAGGTGCCGATGCTCGAACCGATCTCGTTCGGCAAGGTGTGCATCGAATATCGCAGGCAGGCCTCGTCGGCCGGGAGTGCCATCAGGTCGAAGTTGCGCACGTCATCTCCGAGCGAACTGTGCAGCTCCTTCAACAGGTCGTGACGGTTGACCGGGAACGGCTGCTCACCGGGCCAGATGCCCTGGATGATCTCCATGCCCGGATCGTCACCCACCGACTGGATGCCAAGAAGGAGGCCATGGCTCCGCAGGCTACGGCTCAGCGGGTCGAGGATCCGCTTCACCTTGAAGTCGGCACTCGAACGGGAGCGCCACGGCTGCGATGCCACCACCAGGTCGTAGTCGGCCTTGGGTTCGTCCTTGCGGGGCAGCACGGCATCGAGCGCAAAACGCTGATCCTCGCGATGCAGCACCAACGCGGTCGGTGTCACATACAGCGGGTTGCCGGTCTTCTCGCTCGGGGCCACCCTCCAGTGCTCCGCGAGAAAGTCGTCGAGGTCACGGAGCTGTTCACCGAAGCTATGGCTGGAGGTGCCGGAGAGGGCGACGGTCTCCATCACCATCTTCTCCTGCTTGGCGGCAGTGTTGGGGTTGAGCACCGGCGCCTCGGCGTAGTGCATGTTGGTGATCACCACCACCAACTGCGGGTGCTCCACAAAACGGTCCGGGAGCTTCTCCAAGGTGAGGCGCACGTCTTCGAGGCTGATCTCCTTGCCGACCACGTAGAACGGAAGCGTCGGATACTCGCGGTGCATGGCCCGCATCAGGTGGGCCAACACCGTGCCGTCGCCGATGCCGGCATCAAACACCCGCAGCGCTGGCGGCTGAGGGCGCAACCGCACCAGCTCGCGGCTGGCCCGCTCGGCCACCCGCCACTTCTCGTCACAGGTAGTAACGAAGGTCAGATACTTCTGACGGTTGTCGTAGAAGCGGAACGGTCGACCGCTTTCATCCGGGGACTCATCGCCGGGTTCGGTGCCCGCATCGGCCGCGGCCGGCGGATTCACGTTGCCGGTGGGCTGGGTAACAGCGGAGGTCATGACGTGCTCCTGACGGTTCCATAGAAGGCTCGCCACTCTTCGGTGGCGGCGACTTGGTTGAAGGTGAAGGCGTGGACGCCGGTGATGTTGAGGTCATGGGCGTGGGGGCCGATGTGGTCGATCAACGCGCCCGGGTCGTAGTTGGTGGAGGTCAGCATCGAGGTGGCAGCGCTGCGGTTCTTGCGGAGGTAGGAAAGCGACTGGCCGACGCCGAGACGGACTGCCAGCTTCAGCAGCTTCGTTTTGGCGATCACGCCACACACCCCGAGATGGACCGGTTGGGCCAGGCCCGACGCACGCTCCTGTTGCAGCCAGCTCAGGATCAGCCCCGGGTCGAAACACATCTGGGTCGAGCACCAACTGTCGAGACCGGCTTCGGCGAGCATGGCCTCCTTGGTGTGAAGGGCATCCGTCAGCTGCCGGGCCGACAACAGCGGATGACCATCCGGGTAGGCGGCCACTCCGATCGACGACAACCCATGATCCAGGCCGAGGAAGTCGTTCAGAAACTCGGTGACACCGGCATAGGCCCCGTGTTCCGGAGGGTCTCCGGCGATCAGGAACAGCTTCGACAACCCGAGGCCGCGACACCATGTCGCCAGCTCCCGAGCGTGAGCCTCATCGCGCACCAGGCGGGCCGACAGATGGGGGACCGGACGGTGCCCCTTAGCCAACACCACTTCGGTCAGCCGTTGGGTTTCGGCCAGGCCCTTCACCGGAGAACAGGTCACCGACACCGCGGCGTTGGTGGGCAGGGCATCAATGGCGGCCTCAACTCCCTTCATCGGCACGATCTCGATCGTTACGTTGTCGATCAGCCGCAGGCCCCCAGACAAAGCCGCGGCTACGTCTTGGCCCAGCCCGACCGGGGCTGCTGCGGGATCGCCAGCGAACCCACCGGCACCGACCGGACCAGGGTTCGACTTCTTGGACTTAAACATTGGGCGTTCGACCAATCGTGACGGGCGACCCGCTGCCGAGCCGACCGGATGTAGGTGACCGAAGTCCACCGCGTAAGAGCTAGCTACAAAACCCCCGAGGGGCGGAATCTAATCCTCAAAACACCATCGGCGTCAACAGCTGCCCACTGAATGAGTTGTGCCTCGGCTGAGCGATGGTCGGCGACCTATCGAGACCGGCTCATCAGGACGATTTTGGGCTGGAAATCCGCTGGTTGTAGATGGCCTGGACGGCCAGCACCTCGCGGACGTCATCGATGGCCTGCTGGGTGAATTCTTCGCGCATGGCACTGTCCGTGGTTGACGACACGGCGAACTGCAACATGGAGAAGGCGGCGATAAACCCGGCCACTGCCAACAACTCCCAGGTGAGCACCACCTCGGCGCCGAACACATCCCAGGGAGCCAAGACCTCATGGACGTCGTCGGTGGTCCACTGCTGGATTGTTGTCCGGCGGACCGCCAGCAGGCCAAACCCCAGGTAGAACAGCCCGATGATCATGCCGATCAGCAGCACCTGCACCACCTGGCTCACCACCAGCAACAAGCCGAGGTTGAGTCGCTTGACGCCCTGAACCGGTTCGGTGTCGGTGTAGGCGCCGGACATTGAGATCTGGTCGGAGGCCAGTGGCGCATCGGTTTTCTGGGCGATCGAACACACCTGCTCCCAGGACTGGAAGCGGTGGAGCGAGTCGATCTCCTTCGGCAATCGCAACAACACAAAGCCGATGGCCAACAGCACCAGCGTTGAGACCACGATGGCGTAGAACCAATCATCGAAGTCCTGGGCCACCTGCCACATCTCGGCGTTCAGAAACACAAACACGCTGAAGACCAGCAGCAACGGCAGACCACGAGCCATCAGGCCCACCACCTGGGAAAACTGGCGGATCATCTGCGCCAACCCCACGCGCAGCGCCGGAACCAAGCCATAGGAAGTAACGGTGTAGGCGACGATCAGAATGGCCAGGTTCACCAGGATCAGGGTGAAGAAGCGGAGGCTGCGTTCGTTGCTGAACAGCACCGGAAGCAGGGCCGGCACCAGTACAAAAACGGCCAACTCCAGAACGCCGATGTGGTCGGGAAGCTCGAAGTTTTTCCGCCCGCGCAACCGGTTCACGCCAACAAAGGCGGCCACGATGATGGCCACACCGGCGCAGAATGCGGCCACCTGGGCCCAACCGTCAAAGCGATCGTCGAAGCTGGCGAAGATCTCCACAAACAGCACAAAACCCAGAAACGGCGCGGCCCGAGTAAACACATCGTCGGTGGCCGAGTAGTCGGCGATGGCATGGGGGTAGCCCCGGTGCACAAACCATCGTTCGGTTTCGGCTCGGGTCTGGGCGTCCATTGGTTCCCGTGAGCTTAGAAGTCGGCGCAGTAGCTCGGCGAGCCTCGACGACTCCCGGGGACTGTCGGCAGCAAGAGGGCGCTCACAAGCACTTCGTTCCGGCGCCGTAGTTGGCGACGCATGCATGACTCGGCGGCGATCGTCGGCCGCTCACGTGGTTGGAACGTGCGGCGACAATGCCCGAGAGTGGCTGAGGTGGGCAGGGAGAATAGAGTCACGGGTATGAGCGACACGGCCCCGGCGAAAAACAAGTGGAACGAACCGGGTGATGACACCAAGGACAAGATTCTCTTTGGTGTGCTTGAGGGGCTGCGCACTGTCGGCATCACCGGCATTAGTGCCCGCACCCTGGCCAAGATCGGCGACTTCAACCAGGCGCTGATCTACTACCACTTCGGCTCGATCGATGAAGCCATGATCGTCGCCGTAACCAGGCTGGCCGAGCAGCGGCGCGAAAGCCACCGGGCCCGACTCGAGGCGGCCACGAGCCTGACCGAACTGATCGGGATCGCCCGCGAACTTCATGCCGAGGACACCCAGAACGGGGCCATGCGCATCTTCGTGCAGGCGTTCGCTGGCGCCAACGCGGATCGTGACCCATTGCTGGGCCCCCGCCTGTATCAGGCGCTCGACGGCTGGACCGAGTTGGTCGGCGAGTCGGTCGAGAACGTACTGGGCGACCGGTTCGAAGGGGTGATCGACAACCAGTCGCTGGCCAAGATCATCTCGACCCTCTTTGTCGGCATCGAGCTGCTCGACAACCTCGACCCCCAGGCCGCAGACGCCGACGACGTTTTTGATTCCCTCACCCCCCTGGCCACCCTCCTCGATGGCCTCCTGGCCTCACCGTTCGCCGACGCCCTGCCGGCGATGTTGCAGAACCCCGAAGCCTTCGGCATGCCCAACCAGCCATCTGGTTGAACCAGCCTTGTTATCTCGGGATTTGCGGCTGGGCCCAGGCCAAGTGATCGCCTCTGCTTCAACAACTCCCATCGACGGGCCGTCCGAAATGTCGGAAGAAGACGACAAAATCTGTCGCCCTTTTCCGACATTTCGGTCGTTAGAGCTTGACCGGTAGGTGACTGGGCCTAGCTGCCGGGGAACGTGATGAGGCTTGGTTCGTAGTCGGCTGGCGCTTCGAAGCCGAGCAGGTTCATCACGGTGGCGGCCACGTTGGCCAGCCCGGCATCGGCTGACGCCGAGAGGTGATACTCGCCGTCGTAGCTCGGGTCGTGAATGGCGAAGGGCACGGCGTTGAGGGTGTGTGATGTCTTCGGGGTGCGGACCCCGTCCTTCTCGGTGAACATCACGTCGGCGTTGCCGTGGTCGGCGGTGAAGATGAGCACACCGTTGAGGTCCTCGATCACTTCGCTGAGCCGGGCGAGGCATTCATCGACCACGGTCATGGCCTCGGCTGTCGCTTCCAGATGCCCGGTGTGGCCCACCATGTCGCCATTGGCCAAGTTGATACGGCCGAAGCGAAAGTCGCCGGAGCGCAGCAGCTCGATGGTGGCATCGGTGATCTCGCGAGCCTTCATCGCCGGAGCGGTATCGAACTCGACGTTGTCGGATGGAATCTCGAGATAGGTCTCCAGCGACTCGTCGATAAAGCCCGACCGGTTGCCGTTCCAGAAGTAGGTGACGTGGCCGAACTTCTGGGTTTCGCTCACAGCAAAGCTGGTGACGCCCTCTGCGCAAAGGAACTCACTCATCACCCGATCGATCGCTGGCGGCGGCACCAAGTAGTTGGCCGGCACCTTCAGGTCGCCGTCGTACTCGAGCATCCCGGCATAGAAGACGTCCGGATGTACGCCCCGGTCGAAGTGAGTAAAGGCCCCGTCGCCGGAAGTCGTTGCTTCATAGGCCTGCGAAATCTCGATGGCGCGATCGCCTCGAAAGTTGAAGAAGACCACGGCGTCGCCATCGGCCATCGCTCCCACCGGCTGGCCCTCGTCGTCGACCACGACAAACTCGCCGAGGTACTGGTCGCCGTCGTCGCTCTCGGCATACATGGTCTCGACCGCTTGGGCGGCAGAGGTGAAGGCGCGGCCCTGGCCATGGGTATGGGCGTTGTAGCCGCGTTCCACCATGGGCCAGTCGGCCCCGTAACGATCCATGGTGATGGTCATGCGGCCGCCGCCTGAAGCGATGGCAAAGTCGGCCCCATCGACGCTGGCGTTGATTTCGGCGAGCACCGCCTCGGTCTGGTCGATGAAGGGCAGGGCGGAGCGGGGAGCGACGTCACGACCGTCGAGAAGAATATGCACTCGGGCCCGGCGCACCCCATCGGCGGCGGCTCGGCGCAGCAGGGCATAGAGATGGTCGAGATGGCTGTGCACGTTGCCGTCGGAATGCAGACCCAGCAGATGCAGGGTGTTGGTTTGGGCTGCCTCGATGGCGCGGGTCCACGCCGGGGTTTCGAAGATGGTGCCGTCGGCGATGGCCTGGTTCACCAGCTTGGCGCCCTGGGCAAAGATACGACCAGCGCCCAACGCGTTGTGGCCAACCTCGCTGTTGCCCATGTCGTCGCTGCTCGGCAGACCAACCGCCGGGCCGTGAGCGGCCAACTGGGTAGCCATCTCGGTGGTGGTCAGGGCATCAAGCACCGGCGTGGCGGCGGTAGCGATGGCGTTCGACTCAACCGGCGGAGCCACGCCAACACCGTCAGCGATCACCACCAAAACCGGGCCGGGACGGCCAAAAAAACTCGGATGTTTGTTCAGACTAAGGCTCACCAACCCAAGTCTAGGAGCCATCGGTCTTTGGGCCGGTCCGGAGTCCGGAGACTGAACCATCGGCAAAAGGTTGTGATTCGAGGCAACCTTTTGTGGGGTGCAGGGCATCAACGGGGCATGAAACCACTTACCGCAACTCTTGAAAGGGGGCCCGCCTTGGGAAGTCGACGCGTTGGTCAAGATGCCACGATGCGGGCACTCTCTGATCTGTATTCAGCCCAACACGGAAACATGGTGCGCCTCGCCACGATGCTGACGGGCTCCGAAGCCGCAGGTTCGGACGCCGTGCACGAGGCCTTTATCAAGATGCACCGCAAGTGGGACCGCATCGACAACCACGGCGCCTATCTGCGCCGAGCGGTGGTGAACGAATGCAACTCGATGCACCGCCGGCGCAAGGTGGAGAAGAAGCACCAGCCCCAACCCAAGCCTCCATCGCTGCCGGCTGAGATCGACGAGACATGGAATGCCGTGCAGGCGCTGCCAAGCCGCCAACGGACCGTAGTTGTGCTGCGGTTCCACGAAGACCTAACGGTCAACCAGATCGCCGAGGTCATGAACGTGGCCGACGGCACGGTGAAGTCTCAGCTGCACAAGGCGCTGGCCTCGCTGCGCAAGAACCTTTCGGACCAACTCGACCCCACCCCCGGCTCCCGCAACCCCGGCGCGACCAACCTGACTACGGGCAATGGCGCCAAGGAGGCACAATCATGAACCCGAGCGACACCATGACCAAAGAATTTGAAGACGACAGCGACGAACTCGAAACCCTGCTTCGCAGCACCTTCAGCGCTGTAGCCGATACCACTGACCCCAAACCCGAATGGGGCCGCGTAGTTGCCGACATCGGGGTCACCAAGCCAGCCCGGACCGGTTGGTTCACCCCTCGCATGGGCGTTCTGGCCGGCTTTGCCGCAGCCGCACTTGTCGTCGGCGGCATCGCCATCGCCAACCTGGACTCCACGAACGTGGAACAGGGCACCGACGGCTTGGCCGAGGAAGGCAGCGATGCCGATGACACCGATGGCACTTCGCCCGATACTCCAAACCCACCGGTCGACTCGCGAGTCCCGTTGATCACCGAGCCGATGGCCTTGCAACTCGCCGAGTCCACCCCAGGTGTGAGTCGCCTTGACGAAGCGGACCTGGGGCTGGTGACCCGAACGGCGGTCTTTGCCCAAAGCGACGTTGCCGGCGATGACAGCCAGGGCGGAATTCTTGTGTCGACCATCGCTGGCAGCGAGGAAATGCTGGGCAGCTACGGTTCCGAGGGTGATGATCTCATCGAGATTCGTGGCTTCACCGCTTCGGTCTTCGAGGGAGCAGAAGGGCTTCTCCCCGGCGGATTCGGAATTCAATTTTACGACTCTGACGCTGGGTTGGCGGTATCGGTGGGCAGCCCGTCGGCGGCACGCGACGAACTGATCGACATCGCCGAAAACCTGGTGTTGGGAGCCGACGGCAGCCCGACACTCGGACCTGACGCGGCGGCGCGGTACGACCAGATGACAAACCCAGCGATCCTTGCCGGGTTGGGGAGTTTCGGGACCGCGGAAACCACCACATATGCGGTCGATGGCGTGGGTGGGACGTTGGAAACCTCCCTCCTCGTTCAGGTCTTTGAAGGAAGTCTTGACGATGCCCGCCCCGCCGAGACTCTCCGAGGCCAGGTTCAGGACCAAACGGTTCGGGGCGTCGCCGGCATAAGCAGCGAATGGGGTCAGATGCTGCGCAACGGGATTCTCACCGACGATACGAGGGAGACCCTGATCTGGGAGGAGTCGCCCGGTGTGGTGATCGCCCTAAGCATTACCAGAGCTGCTGAGCCCGGCTCCAACCCTGCGCTCGACCTGGTCGAACTCGCTGAAGGTTTGAGGATTGGTCCGAGTATCTCAGAAGAGCGGACCGCCGCCCTTTGCCAGGCCGCAACAGACCTCCCAACCGACACCGGTGAGGGCTATGTGGGCTCACAGGCTCACATCGCCGACATCGGTGCATTGGCGGCCCGGCCGCTGCCGATTGAGATTGAGGCTGACCTCAATCGCTACTTCGAGTTCCTGACCTCGGGGGCCATCGACACCGACCAGGACCCCGATTCCGATCTGGTGGAGAACTGGCCCGAACCAGTCCAAGAGGCCTTGGCCAACGTAGAGGCGTTCATCGAGACGAACTGCTAACCCTCGACAACAGCCCAAGCGAGCCCCGACCGAGCCCAATTCGGCTCTTTGGTCGGGGCTCCTTCGCGTGCCCGAGCATCGCTTACCAGTAGGTCTGTCACCGGATACCGCGACGCCAGATTTACCTCGAAGGTGCACCTCGAAGGTGGACCTCGAAGGTGGACCTCGAAGGTGGACCTCGAAGGTGAATCACGTGCACCTCGGAGGTGGGAAGGAGCGCTTTTGGGAGGGTTCATCTCGGAGGTGGACCTTGGAGGTGCACCTTGAAGGTGGATAACGGCCTCTACTTTTTGCGGGATTTCGGCGAAAATCCGCTGATCTGACAGCCCTAAGGGTGCCTGTTAGGAAAGTTGATGGTGTGACACTCAACTTATGTTGGGTTTTGGTTTGGGGGTCGGTACAGTGTTGGAGCGCAGTGCTTTGACGTTCTTCGTGGAACGGGCACCGCCACACTTCTCCCCCTAATCCCTGACCGCCCGAGACACCCTCGGGACAAGGAGAGCAATACACATGTCCAAGGCAGTAGGTATCGACCTCGGTACGACCAACTCCGTCGTCAGCGTTCTTGAAGCTGGCGAACCCACCGTGATCCCCAACTCCGAAGGGGCCCGCACCACCCCGTCGGTTGTCGCCTTCGCCAAGGACGGCGAAGTGTTAGTTGGTGAAGTGGCCAAGCGCCAGGCCATCACCAACCCCGATCGCACCATCCGCTCGGTGAAGCGCCACATGGGCACCAGCTGGAAGATCGACATCGACGGCAAGGACTACACCAGCCAGGAAATCTCGGCCCGCACGCTCATGAAGCTCAAGCGCGACGCTGAGGCCTACCTCGGCGACACCGTGACCCAGGCCGTCATCACCGTGCCCGCGTACTTCGACGATGCCCAGCGCACCGCCACGCAGGAGGCAGGTCAGGTCGCCGGCCTTGAAGTGCTTCGCATCATCAACGAGCCCACAGCCGCTGCGCTCGCCTATGGGCTTGACAAGGAAGGCGACGACCAGACCGTTCTCGTGTTCGACCTCGGCGGCGGAACCTTCGACGTCTCGGTGCTTGAGATCGGCGACGGCGTCTTCGAAGTAAAGGCCACCCACGGCGATACCAAACTCGGCGGCGACGACTGGGACGACGCCATCATCGAATGGCTCACCACCTCGTTCAAGAACGACCACGGCGTCGACCTCGGCGCCGACAACATGGCGGTCCAGCGGCTCAAGGAAGCAGCCGAGAAGGCCAAGATCGAGCTCTCGCAGGTGCAGGCGACCCAGGTCAACCTGCCCTACATCACCGCCACCGACTCCGGCCCCCTGCACCTCGACTACGAGCTGACCCGGGCCAAGTTCCAGGACCTCACCTCCGATCTGTTGGACCGGGTGAAGATCCCCTTCGAGAAGGCGATCAGCGACGCCGGCCTCACCAAGGCCGACATCGACCACGTCATCCTCGTGGGTGGCTCCACCCGTATGCCGGCAGTGGCCGAACTGGTCGAAGGCATGACCGGCAAAGAGCCGAACCGAACGGTGAACCCCGATGAAGTTGTGGCCGTTGGCGCCGCGGTCCAGGCCGGTGTGCTGCGTGGCGACGTGAAGGACGTGCTGCTCCTGGACGTCACCCCGCTCAGCCTCGGTATCGAGACCAAGGGTGGCGTGATGACCAAGCTCATCGAGCGCAACACCACCATCCCGACCCGTCGCACCGAGGTGTTCACCACCGCCGACGACAGCCAGCCTTCGGTAGAGATCCACGTGCTGCAGGGCGAGCGCGAGATGTCGCAGTTCAACAAGACCCTGGGCAAGTTCCAGCTGGTCGACCTGCCCCCCGCCCCACGCGGTGTGCCCCAGATCGAGGTCACCTTCGACATCGACGCCAACGGCATCGTGCACGTGTCGGCCAAGGACCGGGCCACCTCCAAGGAACAGTCCATGACCATCACCGGTCAGTCCTCGCTCGACAAGGACTCCATCGACCAGATGGTGAAGGACGCCGAAGCCCATGCCGAGGAAGACGCCAAGCGTCGTGAAGAAGCCGAGATCCGCAACAACGGTGACTCGCTGGTGTTCCAGACCGAGAAGCTGCTGAAGGACCAGGCCGAAAACTTCGAAGGCGACGAAAAGGCCACCGTTGAGTCCAACTTGGCCGACCTCAAGACGGCGTTGGCCGGCGACGACATCGAAGCGATGAAGGACGCCACCGAAGCCCTGGTCGCTTCGACCCAGAGCCTGGGCCAGCGACTCTACGACGCCGCGGCCAGTGAATCCGCAGCCAGCGGTGCCGGCGCCCCCGGCGAAGAAGCCAGCGACGACGATGTGGTCGACGCCGAAATCATCGGTGACGAGGATGCCGACGACGACGTGTTGGGTGACTCGTGACCGTTGGCGACGATCACGGCCTCGGCGACGAGTCCGAATCGGGCAACCCGGACGCGGCGGCAACGGGGTCGGAGTCGGCCCCCGGTGCCGCGGCCGATGACGCCTGGCCTGAAGTCGACGGACCCGAGGTTGGCGCCGCCGCGGCGCCAGTCGAAGGCGCGCCGATCGACCCGGATGCCGCACCCCCAGCCGCAGAAGCGATGGATCCACTCGACGTTGAAGGCCTGGTGCTGAGCCTCGAAACCGTTACCGGTGAACGGGACCAGTGGCAGGACTCGGCTCAGCGGATTCAGGCCGAGTTCGAGAACTACAAAAAGCAGTCGCAGAAGCGTCTCGACATCGATGTTGAGCGCATCTCCGGACGCATCATCGAAGCCATGCTTCCGGTGCTCGACGCCTGTGACGCCTCGGTGGCCCACGGTGCGCAAGAGGTGGCACCGATCCACTCGGCGTTGCTCGACGCGCTGACCGGACAGGGTCTCGAACGGCTCTTCCCCGAAAACGACGCCTTCGACCCGGAGGCCCACGAGGCGGTCATGCACGAAGCTGCCGCCGATGATGGTCCCGGGTATCCGGTGGTGGCCGAAGTCATGCGAGCGGGCTACCGCTGGCAGGGCCGAGTGCTGCGGCCGGCGATGGTGCGAGTACAGGGCTGAGGCGGTGTCCCGCTAATGGCCCCACAACGCGAGTGGTTCGAAAAGGACTACTACAAGGTGCTTGGCGTCAAGAAGGACGCCAGTCAGAAGGAAGTGCTGAAGGCCTACCGCAAGCTCGCCCGCGAGCTGCATCCTGATGCCAACCCCGACGACGCCAAAGCCGAAGACCGGTTCAAGGAAGTGTCCGCGGCCTACGACGTGCTCGGCGATGAAGCCAAGCGCAAAGAGTACGACGAAGTCCGGCGGCTTGGTCCGATGGCCGGCGCCTTTGGTGGCGGCGGCGGACCGGGCCCGGGCCCTGGCGGCTTTGGTTTCGGCACCGACGACATCACCGATCTCCTCGGTGGCCTCTTCGGCCGCAACCGTGGCCGCGGTGGTGCACCCGGTGGTGGACCCCAGCGGCCCCAGCCGGCCAAGGGCCAGGACCTTGAAACCGATTTGCACCTCGGCTTCAACGAGGCGGTCCGAGGCGTTACCACCACGGTGCACCTCACCAGCGCAGCACCCTGTTCGCGCTGTAACGGCAACGGAGCCGAACCCGGCACCACGCCATCGACCTGTCCGGCCTGTCACGGTCGAGGCACCCAGGACGACAACCAGGGCTTCTTCTCGCTGTCCCAACCGTGCGAACGTTGTGCCGGGCGGGGTCAGATCGTCGAGTCGCCATGTTCGACCTGTCGAGGCACCGGCGCCGAGCGTCGGCCCCGAGAAGTCAAAGTACGCATCCCGGCCGGGGTGAAGACCGGTCAGAAGATCCGGCTGAAAGGCCGGGGCGGGCCCGGCGGTCCGGGTGGCCAAAACGGCGACCTCTTTGTGAACGTCACCGTGGCCAAGCACGAACACTTCGGGCGCAAGGGTAAGAACCTCACCCTCACCGTTCCCGTCACCTTCGCCGAGGCGGCGCTCGGCGGCGACATCACCGTGCCTACCCTCGACGAGGGTCCGGTCACCATCCGCATCCCTGCAGGAACCGCCACCGGCCGGACCTTTCGGGTCAAGGGCAAAGGCGTTGGGGCCAAGGACAAACGAGGCGATCTCTTTGTAACCGTCGAGGTGCTGGTGCCGGGCGATCTCACCGACGCCCAACGTGAAGCGGTGATGGCTTTGGCCGCCGCCAGCGACGACTCGCCCCGTGAGCACCTCGGGGTGTGATTCGATGGAGGGCGTGGGGGCACCAACCGTAGACCGAGTAGAAGGGCCGGGGCATGGCTGAACCATCCGACCCGCGGCCATCGGCCCACGGTCGAGCCCATGCCGTCTATGTGATCTCGGTTGCTGCCGAGCTCGCAGGCGTGCATCCCCAGACCCTTCGGATCTATGAACGCAAAGGGCTGGTGGAGCCGGCCCGCACCGGTGGCGGAAGCCGTCGCTATTCCGATATCGATATCGACCTGCTCCGCCGGATCCAGGAACTCACCAACGATGGACTCAACCTGGCGGGGGTGAAGCGGGTCCTTGAACTCGAAGCCCAGGTGAACCACCTGCGAGGCCAGGTCGCCGAGCTGACCGAAGCGGCTCGCACCGCAGTAGCCGAAGCCCACCAGAGCCATCGACGCGACCTGGTGCCGGTGAAGGCCGAGGTCACCCTGTGGGGCCGCGGTCCCCGCTTCGTTTCCGACGACGACTGAGCATCGACCCTCGCTGAGTGGGCTTTGCCCGGTCGCCCTTTGGCTTGCAAACGCACTGCGTGTCCGCCACCCACGACCTGCCACCCGGGTCGGCTTGTCAGGCTGGCCTTGGCGTCGGCCAACACTTGTGCTTGACAGCGAGTAACGCTGTCTCTAATGTTGTGAGTGCCACTTGCAAGCAATGGTTGCAGCAAGGGAATGCGGCAACACAAACGCCGTAACCAATCGGGAAGACGACAACAGCGTCGGTCGTGATCGGCTGGCGCTGTCGTCGTTTTCGATAGGTCGGGCTGCCGGAAGCCGCTGTTACGTTGGAAGTTGCGATGCCTGCACCATCTGAAACCCGAACCCGCCGGTCACGGGCCGAGCTCAAAGAGATCCTGCTGGCCGCTGGGCTGGAAATGATGGCGAGCCAGACCGGTCCGCTGCGGGCTGAGGCCCTCAACTACAAGTCGGTATTCGACTGGCTCGAGGAGTCCCAGGGCATCCGGGTGACACACGCGTCGGTGCATGAACGCATCTGGCCGAACCAGCAGGCCTTTCAGCTCGATGTGCTTCGGCGTGCCGCTGAGGCGCTGCCGGCGGACACGTTTTTGAACGACACCGGGCCGGTGAGGGTTGTACTGCAGACTGCCGACCTCGATTCGCTCGACGGCCGCCGGCGAGCGATCCGAGAGGTGATCCGGGTCTCGTGCAACGACGACATGGCCACACCAGACATGACCCTCAGCGTGTATCGGGCCATCCGTTCAACCGTCGCCGGGCTCGAGCCGGAAGGTGACGGCTACGAGCAGGTGCAGGAAACCATCACGCAAACCCGAGCCAGCCTCGCGGATCGATATGTCGATCTGTTCCTGGTGCTCGCCGAGACCATCGGCCTGCGAGTTCGCCCGGCCCTCGGCGTCGATCTTCGGACGGGTTGCCAGTGGATGTTCAGTCAGCTGGTTGCTCTCGCCGACGGATTCTGTCTGGAGCCGCTCGAAACGTCAGTGGTCACGATGCCAACCGGGATCGACGGCGAGCATCAGGAATGGCATCTCTACAGCTGGGCGGTGTGGTGCGCGGCTCGAGGGATTGTGGAGCTCGACGGAGACATCGCCGACCACGAACGAGTGTTGTAGGCGGCTCTCGGAGGGCCGGTTCACCCACGGCGGGCCGGAATTCAGAGGTGGCTGTCACAGGGCCCAGCTACGCTTCGGAAGTCGGGATGTCCATTCGCTGGAGTTGATTGCGCTGGTTGCCACCGCGCCCCGAACTCAGAACCTGGGCCGCACCGGTCCGGATGTCGATGACGCCGGATCATCGCGACCCGGATGGCAACTGCTCCGCCGCGCCATCAGCGAAGAGCGGGGATTCATCATCGCCGGCATGGTGTTGGCCGTGGGCTGGTCACTCGGGCGAGTGGCCATGCCGCTGCTGGTTCGGGCCGGAATCGACCAGGGCATCGATGACGGCGGATCCGTCTGGACCTGGGCCATTCTGATCGCCCTGGCTGGAGTGGTGTCGGCCATGTCCTTCGGGCTCCGGCGCTACGTCGCCTTCCGCAACGCCCGGCTGATCGAGGCCCGCTACCGATCACGGGTGTTCGCCCACCTCCAACGACTCCACCCATCGTTCCACGACGCCAACGCCACCGGCGACCTTATGAGCCGGGCCAACACCGACCTCCAGAACTTCCAGGAAGTCATCACCATGATCCCGCTCACCACCGGCCAGTTTCTGCTGGTCGGCGCGTCGGTGGTGATCATGGTTGTGACCGAGCCGATCCTGGCCCTCCTCGCCCTGGCCGGCCTACCGCTGGTGAACCTGCTCGGTCGACGATTCATGCTGGCTCTGCACCCGGCGGTGCTCGGCGTGCAACGGGAATCAGCCGAGCTGGCCACGGTGGTGGAGGAAACCGTCGCCGGCGTACGGGTCGTGAAAGGTTTCGGCGCCGAAGCCAGTCGAGCCGAAGCGCTGCGAATCGAAGCCGAAGACCTCCGCCGCGAGTCGCTGACGGCGTCGATGGTTCGATCCCGCTACCTGCCAGCGATGGAGATCACGCCGAACCTTGGCCTGATCGCAGTGCTGGCCTACGGCGGCCATCAGGTGCTCAACGGCAACATGACGGTCGGCACCCTTGTCAGCTTCAACATCTACGTGCTGCTGCTGGTGCAGCCGTTGCGGATGCTGGGTATGACCGTGGCCAATGCCCAGCGAGCGGCCGGTGCCGGCGCCCGCATCGCCCAGTTGCTCGATGTGGAGCCACAAATCGTTGCCCCGGCGCAGCCCACTCCGCTGCCCACCGAAGGCCGGCGGGGTCGGGTCGAGCTGCGCGATGTGCACTTCGGCTACAGCGCAGAAACGCCGGTGCTCAACGGAGTCACCCTCACCATCGAACCCGGGGAGTCGGTGGCGCTGGTGGGAGCGACCGGCTCCGGGAAATCGACCGTCGCCAACCTGATACCTCGCTTCTATGAAGCCACCAGCGGCACGGTGGCCATCGACGGGGTCGACATACGCGAGTTGGACCCCGCCGAGCTGCGGCGAGCGGTCAGCATCGTGTTCGAAGAGACCTTCCTCTTCGCCGCCACCATCGGCGAGAACATCGCCTTCGCCAACCCCGAAGCATCACAAGCCGAGATCGTGGCCGCGGCGACCATGGCCGGAGCCCACGACTTCATCAGCGAGCTGACCGACGGCTACAACACCGAAGTTGGCGAACGGGGCTTCTCGCTCAGCGGAGGTCAGCGACAGCGGTTGGCCATCGCACGCGCCATCCTCGCCAACCCCCGCGTGCTGATTCTTGACGACG
>CALAML010000053.1 GCA_937925845.1 uncultured Acidimicrobiales bacterium
ACTGGGCTGAACCGACCCGCCTCCTCAGTTCTCTGCCCCTGGCTCTGGCCACGGAAGTGGCTCTCCGGAGGTGGGCCCTCGACGATCCCGGGGCCGGGCTTCTCGTTGAACACCTCGCGTTGGTCGCACCCGTTGCTACATGGCGACTCATTCGGGAGCTCGCCGACGCAGACCCCGAGCAGGATCCGGAGCTGAAGGCGACAGCGGAGAAGTTCCTTGGCGCGGTTCCGGCTCCGTTTCTCGAACCGGTAACCCTGATGTTGCTTGGCAGCACCCAGCTGATGGTCGGTGACCGATTGATCGACTCGCCCGAGTTACTCAAGCGCAAGCGGGTGCGTCAACTGCTGGCTTTGTTGGGGGTCGAGCGCTCGGTCGATCGCAGCCGGATCTTCGGGCTCTTGTGGCCCGAGTCTCCGGAGGCCGGGGCCGCGGCCAACCTTCGGACCAACCTGAAGCACTTATTGGCGGCGATCGAGCCTGATCGCCGGTCTGGCGAGGCCGCGTTTCTGGTGCGAAGCGTTGGCCCTCGACTCGAGTTGGCCGGTCCGGCCTACGTCACGACCGACATCGAGTTGGCTGAGCAGGCAATCGACGAGGCCGAATCGTTGCTTGAGGCCGGGGCTCCAACTGAAGCCATGCATCGGTTTGAGACCGCGGTCGACCTATGGCGGGGTCGCCCGCTCGACGAACTTGCCGACCTTGCCGACTTCGCATCGGTGACCGAACACCTCACCGCCCGGCTTGTGGGCGCAGCCGTGAGGGCCGCCGAGATTCGACTGGCCCGATCAGAAACCGAACGCGCCGGGGAGTTGGCAGCCAAGGCGCTAAAGGCCGACCCTTGGGCTGAAGGGGCCCATCGCATTTCGATCGATGCCGCGTGGGAGCGCGGCGACCATTCCCTGGCCCGCCATCTGGCCGAGGACTGTTCGAAGATGCTCGCCGACCTCGCCGTTGAGCCCGCCCCAGAAACGGCCATGACCCTACGACGAGTGAGTAGGTCGACTTCGGACTCGCAGTTCTGAACCACCAGGCAAGGGCGATCGGGACTTCAGACGATGAGTGTTCCGGCCGCTCGCGAGCGTGAACTGGTTTGGCGCGAACTCGACACGGGGGATGGCGCATCAAAGGTGACAATCGCTACCGAGGAGAATTCCCATGTCAACCTCCGTTCGTTCCACCCGACCGGTTGTTCTAGCGGCACTGTTCGTGGTCGCCGCATTCTGCTTCGCTTTGATGGCCAGTACGACCCAGCGCACAGCCGAGGCTCGCCCTCCAGGCGCATCTGCAGCTGGCGCTCGCTCGACCACCACCGACACCTTTCCGCCTCCGCCGCCTCCTGCTCCCCATCCCACGAGAGTGAAGGTGAGTCCGATCCGACTCCAACCGCAGGCCGACTGCGACGCGTTTGTTCACCTTGTTGGTTGGGCACGGTCCGGTGTGCAGGATCGCCGCTTCTCAGAGGTGCCGCCGGCGGAGCGGGAGCACTACAACTCGGCAGCGTTTAACAGCTTTGATGTCATCGTCGATCGCACTCCACGGAGCCCGTCACCAACAGGTCCAGTCAACCCCGGCTTCATCGCTACGGAAGAACACGCTATTCGAACCCTCGACGGTGATTATTCCGGCGGATTCGCCATTGCCCTTGAAGACAAGAACGGATTCCGGTCGAGGATCGAGGGTCGGTTCACCGAGGCCGACACCTACAGCGGAGAACTACGAATCGAGTCGTCAACCTGCACCGTCGACTGGTCCTTTGAAGTGACAGAGGTATCCCAGCTCGTCCGTCGCCCCGGAGCTCCCATCAGCCCCGGCCGGCTAGGAGTAAACCGATCGCAATGACCCGATGTACGTGTCGAGCCTAAGTCCCTTCGAAGCCGTTGACGCCTGGGGCCTCGGAGCGATTTCTGGTGAGCAACGCTTCACGATCGACTTTGTCGACATCGGTGGCTGTGCTGTCGTCGCCCCTCCCACGGGCACGTTGACCATTGGCAGCATCATTGATCCTGACACCGGGGTTAACTTGCTCAACCCCTGCCGATAACAGACGCGCTGTTGCTCGCCGGGATGGATCACCGTGGGGTGAGTCACTCGGATCTGGGGGTGAGCGCCGCGCTATCCACCCCGAAGTGGGTTTTGATCTGACTGCGACCTTGCTCGGTGACTCGCAGGACGCGTTTGTCGTTCCCTCGGGTCAGCCACCGCTCATCAAGCATGTGGGTCATGAGGGCCGCCGGTAGCGACCCAGCGAGGTGGTCGCGCCGTTCGGTCCAGTCCAGATCGATGCGCAACATCGGTCGCTTTTTCGAAACCAGCGAACCCACGTCAATACCGAACCGCTCTTCGAAGATAACGCGTCCCGGGTCGGTGAGGGCGGCGTTCTCGGCGTTGCGCTCGATCCAGCCATGGGCGATGCACGAGTCATGAAGCTCAACGCCGAGTCGGCCAGCGACATGGTCGTAGCAGCTCCGCGCGTAGCTGATATCTCGTCCGGGTGATGGACGCTCGGGCGGCGCGGTTTCGGGCAGGCTGATTTCGTCCATCCGTTCGAGCAGCTCGGCGAGTTCCTGGGAAGCGATGCGATAGGCCCGATAGCGACCTGCGGACTCAACCCGCACCACCCCCGCGTCGATCAGCTTCGACAGATGGCTGCTCATCGTCGACGGCGCCACCCCGCAGACGCGGGCCAGCTCCCCGCTCGTGTGGGCTGTACCTGACAGCAGCGCGGCCACCGCTGCGGCGCGGGTGTCGTCGGCGAGGGCGGTGGCGAACGCCGAGATTCTGCTTCCTTCCATACCCAACCCTACGATGCCGACGTTTCGGCGCGCGTCGAAGCTTCGCTTCTTACGGTGAGTCCATGACCAACCAGAACCCGCCAACAGTCCAACACCCTCCTGTCCAGAGCTTTGCCACCCTCACCCAGCTCGACCTTCACGCAGCACAGCTCGAGCTCGAATGGGTCGTCACCATCGACACCCCGACCGCCGGAGTTGATCAGGTGACCAGTGCTCTTGGTGCCGCGCTAACGCTCGTGCAGGGCAACTACGACAACTGCCTCTTTGTGCGTGAAAACGGCTACCAACAGTTTCGAGCCCTCGAGGGTTCCCATGCCGGAGCGGAAGGGACGATCCAACGAACGCCGGCGTCACAGATCGAGTTCTCGATAGCCCCCGACACCAGCTTGCTCCATAGGGTCTTCGAGGTGGTCTTCGCTGCCCACGTCAACGAGGAGCCCACCGTTCGCATCACCGAAGCT
Source organism: uncultured Acidimicrobiales bacterium (assembly GCA_937925845.1). Taxonomy (GTDB): domain Bacteria; phylum Actinomycetota; class Acidimicrobiia; order Acidimicrobiales; family CALAML01; genus CALAML01. The sequence continues at coordinate 3,254 of CALAML010000053.1, forward strand.
GTCGGCAGTCGATCGAAGCTGCTCGATGACACCGACAACCCGAACCGTTACTGGAACCGCTCCGATGCAGAGGAACTCCATGGCACCCCAATCGACTGAACTGCCGGAGCCAGCGCTATGGGCTTCGGGGACCAACGAAGGCGAAGCTCAGCTCCCGGTGGCCGGAGCATCGGGAAAGAGGGTTTCGATCGTCTTCCAGTTGAGGGGTGGCGTCTCGACCGCCAATGATCCCGTGGTGAGCACCTGACGGACGATGCGATCGAAGACCGCCATAGTGGCCTGGTAGAGCGAGCTTCCGAGGCTGACCCGTCGAACGCCGATCTCGCGCATGTCGTCGATGGTCAGGTCACCGCCAACTCCGAGCAAACCGTTGACCGGTCCCCCGGCCTCGCGCACGATGCGTTCGATCAGCGACTTGTCGGACACCCCTGGGGCGTAGAGACACTGGGCGCCGACTTCGGCAAAGGCCTGCAGTCGGCTGAGCGCATCGTCAAAGGCATCCAGACCTTCATGGGCCATGCGGTCGGAACGGGCACAGATGACAAAGTCCGGGTCGAGGCGACCCGCGGTCTCGACGGCGGCGATGATTCGATCAATGGCGTGTTGGCGTTCGTAGAACCCGATCTCGCCATCTCCCGACCAATCCTCGATGCTGGCCCCGGCGGCACCAGCTTCGATCAAAGCCTCGATCGTTTGGGCCACGTCCTCGGGGTTATGGCCCCAGCCGTTCTCGGCATCGGCGCTCACCGGAACGTCAACCGTCGAACAGATCTCGGCGATACGGGCGACGGCCTCTTCCCGGTCGATGGCACCGGCCGCATCCGGGCGGCCGATGGTGTAGGCATGGCCGCCACTCGTGGTGCCCAACGCCTCGGCGCCAGCCGCCGCGGCCAGCGCGGCCGAACCGGCGTCATGCACGTTGACCAGCACGAAGGTGCCCGCTTGGTGAAGTTCTCGGAGTGTCTTCATCTGGCCAACCTCGGAGTGGGCGGAGAAAAGCGGTTGAGCCTGCGATCGGTTGTCATGAGCCCGACCGTATACCAGCATCGTTTCGACGCGTATCGAAACGAGGGAGTCGAAGCGGGTGGGGCTCATGAGCTCCCCCAGCGACGCCGGTGAAAGTACGGGTGAACCCTAGGCGCTAAAGCGTCCACGACGCGTCGAGCGGATCCGGGCGCGTTCCCGTGCCCGTTGTCAAGCCAGGGGCTGGGGAGCCCTCCCCGTTTCTGTAGACCGCTGTGTTCCGTAGTTTACGGACAGCAAGTTGCTACGAAATCACAGGAGGCAATATGAGGAAATGGATATTGGCGGCTCTGGTCGCACTAACAACAGCGGTGGCGGTGCCCTTGGCGCTGTTCTCCGCGCCGACAAACACGGTCGCAGCAGATTCTTACGTGACCACACCCAACATCACCCATGCGGTAGCGAACAACGGTAGGGCGGTCTTCTACTGGACACAGAACCACCCTCACCTCTCAGCCGGCTACAACATCTACCGCGATGGGCGGTACTACGACACGGTGGAAGCACCTCGCACCTCCTACCTGGATGACAACGCGACCAGGACCTCACACACCTATTACGTGGTCGCCTTTGCTGGCAAGGGAGAAAAATTCTCCAACAAGTCCAACTCGATCACCGCCAGTTCGGGAGCGGTCTCCACTCCAACAGCCGCCACGACCCAAAAGCCGGCCACTCCACGGATTGACCGGCACAGCGGATCTAACTCGAATGTGGTCCTTAGCTGGGCTCACGATTCGCTTAGTAATGCGGTCGGGGTGAACGTCTACAAAAACGACGCTTACATCACCACCATCGAATTGCCGCGTGAGTACTACACCGATACCAACCACCGCCCGGGCGACTCCTACTACATCGTTGCCTACAACGATGCCGGCTTCTCAGGGAAATCGACAAGGTACACCCCCGGAGCTCAGTGATTCACCTGCGGCAACGGTCCGCTCGTTAAGCGAACAGCCGAGCCGCAACAATGATGTTCTGACAACAAGAAGCTGCAGACCGGGTACCCCGCCAATCTCCTGTGGGCCCGGCCTGCGGCTTCTTCGTAGTCAGTCGGCACCGAACACCCGGTTGCAGCGATCAGCGCTCCGTATCCTGGTTCTGTCGACTTCTAGGTGGTGCAAGTCACAATGAGAAAAACGCAAACGGCGGCAGTAGCCGCCGCAACAACGATCGTCACTTGGTTCGTTCTGCTCGTCGCGACCCTTGTTGCTGCGTCCTTTCTCGGGTCGTCGGGCAACGGAGACATCAGCGCCTCTGAACCCACCGGTGACGCCGACCCCATACCCGACTTCGATGTCGAAGTTTCGACCAGTGCCGACGGCGTCTCAGTTCGGTGGGAGACCCCGCCGACCGACAACGACACTGGTTCTGGCGACATTGATTCTGGCGAGATTGAGTACGTGGTCTACACCCACATGGTTTTTGGAAATAGCGAGCCCACCGCAGATGAAGTAGCCCGGACCCGATCCGACTCAGCGACCTTCACCGCCCAGCAGGTAGACGCGTTGTCCGTAGTTGGTTTCCTGGAAGACCGGGTCCACGTTGTGGCCGGGGTCCGATCGGCATCCAGTGGAGCCTGTCTGCAGACTTGCGATACCCAAGGCCTTGCTGGTCGAACCGAAGCCGAGGCCGTCCCACTTCTGGCTCTCGCGGCAGCTGACACCGGCGCGTGGTGCCGATCGAATCCCATCGAGTGTTCGAACGCCGTAGTGGCAAGACAAGGCGCTGACCAACAAGCGGTTGCAGCCCCAACCGGAGCCACGGCAACTCGTATCACCAGCCGCAGCGGTGAACTTTCGTGGACCCAAATTCCCGGCATGCGATACGAGATCACCAGGAACGGCAAGTTGCTGGGCACCATCGACGCCGACCACTGGAATCAGACTGACCTTGACCCCGATCTGGCCTACACCTTCGAAATTCGAACGGTAAACGAGAACGGCGAAAAGTCCGCACCCGCACTCGTTGCCATGGCCGACCTTTAGTGGACTGCTTCGTTTAGTAGCTGCCGCAGTCCCTGCACTCGCTTCTGCTTTTTGAGCGACTTGCACCACCGGGCCTGGTCGGCGTCCGGAATCAGCGCCACGACACTCTTCAACTTGGCCAGGATCTGCGCGTCACCATGGAAGATCGTTTCGTAGGAGTCCAAAAGTAGGGACAGGTGTCGAGCCAGCTCCCGGCGCCGCTCCACCCCTGTCGGCCGGGCCGGGGCCTGGCCGCGAATACGGTCGAAGAGCCACGGGTCGGCGATCGCCCCGCGCCCAAGCATCAGGCCGGCGGCCCCGGTTTGATCCATGACCTTCGCCGCCTCCTCAACAGTCGTCACATCCCCATTTGCGATCACCGGAACTCCACATCGCTCAACGATTTCTCGCGTGAGGTCGTGATTGGCTGCGCCGGTGTATTTCTGCTGAACCGTGCGGGAGTGCACAACCAGAAAGTCGATACTCGCGGCTTCAAAGGCGGGCATCACATCGAAGATCTGACGCTCGTCGTCGATCCCGGATCGTGTCTTCACCGAGAGGGACCCGGGCACGATCTCTCGAAGCTCACGCAACATCGGCTCGACCGTCTCTGGGGCACGGAACATCCCTCCCCCGGCAAGGATCGACGTCATCCGCCCCCACGGGCAGCCCATGTTCACATTGATGTGCTGCACGCCCCGCGACACCAGATCCCGAGTGGCTTCCACCACACCTTCATCCGCACTTCCGATGACCTGGACCACAAGAGGAATGCCGGGAACCGTTGCCGTGGCTTCGATGAAGTCGCTGTTGGTCACCGGGGTTTCCGCGCCGGGACGGACCCGAACAAACTCGGTGAACAACACGTCGGGTCGGACGGTGGTGCCAAACACCTCACGCAGGCCCCGGTTGGTGAGACCCTGCATTGGCCCAAGAAGTAAGGGATTCGGTTCTGAGCCCCACGGCAGCTTCGAAGCCCGACCTTCAAGCACCATCCGCACAATCCTAATGGAGCGGGACAGGCAAACCCGGATCGGCTCAGTCGGGCAACATGCCTGCAGCCTCCGCAGCGGCGCGGGTGGCGGGATGGTCGAACGGAGGGCCGTCCAAGCGTCGGAGCCGGTTCCGGAAGGGCCCATAGCGCCACACCATCTCGTCGCCGTCGAGGCGCCTGGTCACGGCCACCACCTTTTTGGCGAACGGACGCAGCTTGTGCACACCGTTTTCGAAGGTCGCCGCAACCTGTATCCGGGGTCCACCGAACCCGGCGGTGTCGTTCACCCCGTTCTCAAGTGTGCCGTCGCAAATCATGTCGTGCACCAGGCCGCCGGTGGTGATGGTGATGCGATTGCCCGCCTGCTCGACCCGTTCGACGTGGCCGGTCATGCGGCCCTCGTAGCACTCCCACACGCCGCGGAGGTCGGGTGCGCCGGGAGCCAGCGGCTCGCGGCATCCGTCGAGCGTCCGAGACGGCCAGACCTTCAGCGATGCACCAGGCTTGGTGCCATCGAGAGGGATGTCTGCGGCTTTTGGGCCCGAACCATCGAGCTCCGGACGTTCATAGTCGGCCGGATCGTGAGGGCGGGCCGCCGCGGCGAAGGCATCGTTGTCGACATCGGAAGTGACCTGTTTGATCACTGTGGTGAGTTTGGACATCATGCGTTCCTCTCGTTTCTAACGCGCAGCCTTAGAACAGGACCTTGGTGGGGTCGGTGAGTGAACGGGCAACCTCGTCCAGAGTCGGCTCGACGATCATGGTGTAGCCATCTTCGTCGTGCAGAAACGGCCGAGCAGCGAGTTCGCTCGCAGTGTCGGGCGAAATCAGGTGGAAGCGAGCCTCGGCAAAGGTGCGGTGGTCGCCGATGAAGCGATCCTCGATCCAGAAGCGCCCGATCGGGGTGGCGTCGAGACCTTCGGCGAGATCGGGCGCATCCGGGTCGCCAACCACTTGAAGCAGCATCAGTTTGTTCGTGTCGGCGGCCGACTCTTGGGCTGGAACCGGATCGCCATCGACGGGGAACGCCGCCATCACGATGGTGAACTCCATCCCAGCGTCTTTATGTTGCTCGTCGACCTGGAACTCCTTCGACGAGTTCATCTCCACCAGTGCCATACGGTCTCGATACTGAGCGATGGCAATACGGTCCCAACGCCGGTCGTCGCCGCGCAAATGGTGCACCACCGGGGCCACGAGAATGATCCGCGATCCGACTGCGGCGAGATGCTCGTGGGGGGCGTATACGTCGTCGGCCTCAGCGCCGCTGAGTTCGGTCTCGCGTCCGTCGGTGTAGTCGGCCCGCTCCCGGTACTGCATCAGGTTGAGCGCCCACATCGGCCCGCCGGGGTCTTCCCGTTGGAACCATGAAGCGATGTAGTCGGAGTTGATCGTTCCGTAGCGCGGCATCAGGCGTCATCCCTCCCAGACCCAGAGGTCCCTGGGGCCCCATCGATCTGTCCCATCGCCAGCCTATTGCCAGCACTACTGGCACAACATAGACCACAGCACACCGCGACGCAAGCAACCAAGCTCCACCCCGCACCGGTGGTCGATCGACTGTCGACCGCATCAGCGTCGCCAGCCGAGATGCCGATGCATCACAACGCCACGCAGACACCCTCCCCTACCGAACCCGATGCCCAGGTTCTTGACGCTTCTGGTGCGACCAGATGGCCCAGATTCCAACGACTCCTACGGTGATGCCAGTACTGGCAGCCACAACAACCGCCAACGAAGTTCCGGTTGCACCGAACACCGCGGTGGCTATCCAGAGCTCAACTGCGCACAGCGAGCCGATCGCGGAACCTACGAGTGCGACCTGCCGGCCCGACTTGCGGGCTCGTGAGAAGGCCCAAACTCCGATCAGGGCCAAGACCGCTGGCACTTCCGTTGCGACAAGAACCCAGTCCTCGTCGACGATTCCCCAGATCAAGCCGAGGAAACAGGTGAAGGCCACAACAAGAACGATGGTGCTCGGCGCGAACCCGCCAATCGTTTGACGCTGCGAGTCCGGGGCGGGGCTGGCCGGCTTTGAAGAAAGGAGGTCTTGGTTGCTCATAGGCAAACCGTACGACCTCAAGTCGGCTTGAGGTCAAGGCTTTCTTCGGGCCTCATTGGTCGGGCGAGCCCCGTGTTTTCAGCGATCTCCGGACCCAGAAAGAATTTCCGGATTCTTCTGTCGAATCTTGTCGAAAGCGCACGGGTGCTGCGTCACCTCGACAAGTTGCCAAAAACAACAAGATCAAGGAAGCCACCATGAGCAAGCACCCAACCATCCAACTCACCGTCGAGCGCACCATCGCCGCCAGCCCGGAGGCTCTTTACGACGTGGTCGCCGACGTCACCCGTATCGGCGAACTCAGCCCTGAATGCATCAAGGGCGAGTGGGTCGGCAAAGCCGAGGGCCCCGAGGTCGGCGCCCGATTCAAGGGCACCAACGAACTAGGCACCACCAGCTGGGCCACCAACACCTGATCATTCCGCAATCAGCCGGAGTTTCGGCGGGCGCTGGAACTAGCAAAAAGCCCTGCCGAGCTGGCCCACCTCGACCAGCGCCTCGCTGCCCTCGACGACCGGTGATCAGTCCCTCGTGGTGACTGGCCCGCGATCGCGAGATCGGCTCGCCGCCGACTACCTATCGCGAGGATGGGCCGGAACAAGTCCAACGGTTGTGCTGGGACCAGTAATTGCACTTGTGCACACCGCTCGACGCGTTCCAGCTTTGCCCGCAGATGTGGCGGTATCGGGCCTTTGCCGTGGTGATGCTGTTCGCCTGGTAGAGGCTGTGGCAGTTGTTGTTGTGGGTCTTGGGGCCGGAGCATTTCCACCCTGAGCTCTGCCACGTACATTTGTGTTGCCCGCTGCTTGAGCTCCAGCGTTGGCCACATTGAATCCAATAGAGACTCTTGGCATGTTGCATCGACTTGCTTGTGAAACCTGTGCAGGTGCGTCCGCCGGCATCGGCCGGAGCGGTGTTTACGCCAACAGAAAACAACGTTGCGAACGTCATGGCGAGGGTGGCCAACAGCAGCATGGACCGGCGTACAGAGGCGCGCCTCTTCAGTGACTTGGTTCTCATAGATACCTTCTCCTAGTTGTGTCTCCGCAAGCTAAGAACCTTCGCGGTGACACGCAATAGGGAGGACTCCCGATGGGAACGACTTGATTTGGGCAGTGAAGTTACACCGTCGCCGCTACCGCTCCTGTGGCGCTACGACCACCGTGCCATCGGCCAACCGGACGAGGTAGCGGTAGTCGGTGACCGAGGCGGCGCCCTCTGGCCCAAGGTCGATCGAGGCACCACTCCATCCGCCTTCGAGTTCGAGCGTTGCTCCCGGACCGAGGTCGCTGGCCACATCCGGCGCCGCGTGGTCCCAGCGCTGTTCGCGGAAGCCGACTCCTCGCACCCGGGCCTGGGCCACAAGCTCCGCATCGATCTGCAGGTAGACGGTTCCGCCCGGGCGCAACTCCTTCGGCATCCGGCTGATCGGCAGCCAGTCGGCTTCCGGCCCGCCGGTGAAGTAGGCAAAGTCGTCGGGCGGGATCTCGTAGGCCAGGTCCTTGTCGCCGACCAAGTCCGGCACCTCGTCGAGAGCTGAACGCGGCAGTCGACCGGCGCTCGGCGCCGCTGGAGCGCGCTTCGCACGAGGTGCTGATGCCCCACCACCAGGCTTGGCCTTGCTTTTGGCTTTGGCTTTGGCTTTTGCCGGTGCCGCCTTGGGTTCGACGAGCGGGGCCGGCGGGGTCGGACGCTCATCCGGCGGCGCCATCATGCAATCCATGCACGTCGCCCACGGCTTCGGCATTCCATGTTCACAAACAAAGTCGTTAGCCACCTGCACGCCGGGAAGACTACTGCGGGAAGTCACAACCCCAACCATCTTCGCCAGATTCGTTGCGCCGCAACCATCGCCAGAACCGCGAGGCCGCGGTTCTCCCCAACCCTTCCTGGATCGCAACGCCCGCATAGTGGGGAGGCCTCCCCAGTGAGACTTACCAGAGGGCAATGTAGTTTGCCCGCGGCGAGGATCCGCAACTAGCGGACAGGGTTTGCGGGCAGCAGTTACTCCGCCCGATCAACCTGCGCCACTACTTCCCTGGAGGGTAATTTTATGGTGCAAAAGCAGAAGGTTCGATCACGACTACGACTTGGTCGCATACTGCGACTCAGCTTTCTGGCGGTGCTAATCACCGGTACCGGCAGCATTCTTTTTGGCACAGGCATCGCTGACGCTCAGGCTCCACAGAGGCCAGGGGCTTGCGGCGCAGAGACCCTGCCTGGCGGAAGCGTGGCTCTCGTCACTTGGTTCCGTGCAAACAATGGTGCCGACGGCGCCACCAATTTCATCATTGAACGTCGCCGCAACAGCGGCACCTGGTATTGGGCCGCAAAAGTGGGCCAACAGACCGAATGGCGCGACACCACCCGAAGCCCCGCCTACTACGAGTATCGGGTCAAGGCCCAGGCAAACGGGGTCAACTCCACCACTCGCCCGTGCGGGGGCACGGTCGTTGGACCAGACAACGGAGCGCCGGCCAGACCAAGCAGTTGTACTGTGACCGCCAACGCCAATCGCGCGTTTTCGATCAAGGTCATTGGCCTTTCGGCTTCCACCGATTCGGTCGGAATTCGAAACAACGGGAACGTCATCCGGAGCGAACCCCTCGACTTCCCCCAGGACCAATTCTTTATCTCCCGCGATCGCGGCAGCCGTCAGGGTACCCAGCACTTCTCGGTCCGGGCCGTCAACGCGAGCGGGGCATCGGAATATCGCTACTGCGGATCCGTCACTTTTACTCCCACGACCGGAGTGTTCCCGATCCGCCAGTGCTACGGAGACCGCACTCCACAAGGCGCTGATCAACGACTTGACATCACCTGGTCCAGCGACACCAGGGAAGGCACATCGACCAACGCCGACGCCTACGTCATCGAGCGTCGCAGGGTTGGCACCAGCACATGGTGGTGGCGAGGAAAGGTGTCAGCGGAGGAACGCCTCCAATTTGTCGACCGTCTCCCCTACTCACCTCGCTTCGAGTATCGGATCAAGTCCCAGCGCAACGGCGTGAACTCCGCACCACGGCAGTGCGGCATCGAAGGCGAAGGACCATTCTGACCCGAGCGCGATCCAGTGGTTCAATGACCTTGGCTCGCGGTGACTAAAGCCGGATAACAGCGAAAAAGACCCGCAGCCAAGGGC
>CALAML010000054.1 GCA_937925845.1 uncultured Acidimicrobiales bacterium
GGCTCCCCAGGGCGGGGAACCTCCCCGTCACCGACCCCAACCAGGCGCAACGAGGTGCAACGGGTGTCTGACACCCGTTGCAGGTGTTTCGGTTGCAGGTGTGTTCCGTACACTTCCTGGCGTGGAGGACTCGCCTGCGGCCGAAGTGGCCATTGATGTCGACCTGGTTCGGGCTCTTCTCGCCGACCAGCATCCCGACCTGGCCGACCTCGCTCTCGAACCGCTGGCCCATGGGTGGGACAACGTCATCTTTCGACTCGGCGACGAACACATCGTGCGGCTACCCCGACGCAAAGAAGCGGTGCCGCTGATCGAGTTCGAGCTGCGGTGGCTTCCGGAGCTGGCGGAGCAGCTACCGCTGCCGATTCCGGCTGCAGTGCGCTCCGGTGAACCGGGCCCGAGGTATCCCTGGCCCTGGGCCATCTGTCCGTTCACCACCGGCACCAGCGCCCTCGAGGCAGCTGATATCGACCAGCACACGTGCGCCGTCGACCTCGCCGAATTCCTGGCGGCACTCCACCAGGTCGCTCCCGACGACGCGCCGGAAAACCCCTTCCGGGGCCAACCGCTCGCCACCCGCAACGACATCACTCGTGACCGCATGGCCGCAATCACCGATACCGGCCTGGCTGATGCCGTGGCCGCGGCGTGGGACGACGCACTGGCCGCCGAACAATGGGCCGGTCCGGCCATTTGGCTTCACGGCGACCTCCACCCCGGCAACGTCGTGGTCGATGGCGGCGAACTGGCTGCGGTGATCGACTTTGGCGATATCACCAGCGGCGACCCGGCCTGCGACCTTATGGTCGCCTGGTCACTGCTCGACAATTCTGGGCGCCAGACGTTTCGAGACGAACTGCACCGCCGCTCGGCCGATGGACCGGCGCCGCTCGACGACGCCATGTGGGCCCGCGGGCGGGGCTGGGCCATCAGCCACGGTCTGGCGGTGTTGGCCAGCGCCGCCGATCGACCCGACTACCTCGCCATGGCCGAGCGAACCCTTAGCCAGACCGTTGCTGCGGACTGACGCCCATTGCCCAGGCCTGGTCCGGGCAGCAAGCAGAAGCTGCGGCGAAGCCAGCGATGAGGCGATCGAATACCGAATTCGGCGCCTGGCGGCCAGAGCAGTCGCCGGTGGCGGCACAGAAGCGTTGCCTCGCACCGGCCCCTGTGGCGTCACCCGGCTCACCGAAACTGCTGTGAGTCCAGCCAGTCCGATTCGCCGTAACCGATAAGCCAGAGCGTCGGGCGCTCGCCACCTTTTGATTGACCGTCAGAGGCTCGCGACCAGCGTGGCCAGGAAGTCGTCTACGACCGGATCGGGCGCCGGGCGGTGGGGCCGATAGGCGGTGATGGCGTTGCGATGAGCCAACGCCATGCCGGGTAGACGCACAAGACGTCCGGCATCAATGAACGGCCGCACCGATCGCCCCCACCCCAAAGCGATGCCTTCGCCCCGAGCAGCCACATCGAGACACACCTGATAAGAGGTAAAGGTCAACCCGTCAGAAGGGATTGCACCAGCGCCGGCGTTGTCACCGCCGCCGCCCGCCTTGTCAAGAAACTCCTGCCAGTCGGTCCAGTCCGAGTCGCCGTAGTCCACATGGAGCAGAGGCTCCTGGACCAATTGGGCCACGGTGACCGGCGACCTCAACCGCTCGGCCACACCGGGTGCGCAGACCGGAAAGACCTGGTCGTCGGCGATGGCTACCTCGTCAAAGCGGCTCGGCTCACTGTGCCGGTACTGCAGGCCAACGTCGAAGTCGGCCAACGTGGTTTCGATCGGCTCAAAAGATGACAGCACCCGAATCTCGAGATCGGGATGTTGGCGCTGGAAGTCGCCGATGATCGGGGCGACCAGGCTAGTGGCCAGCGAAATGTCGGAATAGACGGTGAACGTCCGGACATCGTTGGCTCGACGTCTCAACATTGCGGCAGTCGAACTCAGCTCGCCGAAGGCGCTCTGCAGCGCGGCGGCTAAAACTTCGGCGGCTTCGGTTGGCGACACATCGTGACGGCCCCGTTCAAACAGCACCACGCCAAGGTCGGCCTCCAGGGCCCCGATGCGTCGGCTGATGGTGGCCTGCGAAAAGTGCAGCTCCTCGCCAGCCCTGGTGAAGTTGCGATGGCGCATGGCTGCTTCGAAGGGCACCAGCGAGGCCAGCGGCGGCAGCCGGCGTATGTCAGAAGCCATCATCAGCCCCGACCGGGGTTTCTGATTGCCAGGCATCTCGGGGCAGGCCCGTCATCATCAAACGGGCCGAATAACGTCACCATTAGACATACGCTGAGTGTATACCTACGTGATCGAACTGCACTTCAGCCTGGGCCGTTGGTTCAGTACTGTGGTCGATATGCATAGCTCCGATCACCCGCTCACCACCCATCGCACCGCTTCCGGACACTTTGAGCCGGTGTGGACCCTGGAAGTGCAGGTGGCACCGAACGATGTGGATCGGATCCTCGATGCGGTGGTTGAGGTGAACCCCCTCCGTTATGGCAAGTACGAACGCAACGCCAGCATCTCGGCAGTGGGAACCGAGACCGCTCGGCCACCGGAGGGAAGCACAACGGCCATGCACAGCGAGGGCTTCAAGCCGGGCACGATCGAGAACTACCCGGTGGTCGAGGTCAAGCTGTCGATTGAGCGGGACCCCGACAAACTCGAAGTGGTGATGGACGCGATTCGTTTTGTGCACGCCTACGAAGAGCCGGTGATCTTCCTTCGCGAGGACTGGGTGAGCCGCGCCGCCTACAACCCAAACAACGACAACCCCAACCGCTGGTGGAACAACGGCCGGGGCCTACCGGAGCAGGTCAGCTGATGAATCGACTCACCAAAAAACAGATCGACTTCATCAAGGCCCAGCCGGTGTTCTTTGTCGGCACCGCTGCTGCGGAAGGCCGGGTCAACATCTCCCCGAAAGGCCTGGACACCCTTCGGGTGATCGACGAGCGTCGAATCATCTGGCTCAACCTCACCGGAAGCGGCAACGAAACGGCCGCTCACGTAGCCGCCAACGGTCGGATGACACTGATGTTTATGTCGATCACCAACCAACCACTCATCCTCCGGGTCTATGGCTCCGCTCGAGCGGTGCATAAACGCGACAGCGACTGGGCCGAACTGATCGAGGGTTTCGCCCCCATGGGTGGATCCCGGCAACTCTTTGACCTGCGGATCGACCACACCGCAGTGTCGTGTGGATCCGGGGTGCCGGTGATGTCGGTCGAAGCAGTCCGAGGCGAGCACGAGCTCGAGCCCTTCTACGCGGCGATGTCCCCTGCCGAGCTCACCGACTACTGGACCCGCGAGAACGTCAAAAGTATCGATGGTCTACCAACTCACCTCTTCGCCGACTGACCTCACGGCCAACCTCGACCACCTTGCCCGGCAACGCCTTCCGTCCGGACCAGCGCCGAGCCAATGCGCTTCGTCGACCGCAAGCGAATCGTGAGGTATGGCGGCCAACAGTTCCTTGGACCGACCGATCCGGTCCAACCGGATCAGCCCGTCCTGGTGCCGGCCTTTCGGGAAAACCCGGTGGGGAGGTGGGCCCGCTCGATCATGTTCGATTGCGACGGGAATGGTGATGGGAGCTACGATTGTCCGACAGCCGCGGCACTGCCAGCCGAGGCCAACACCACTTAGCGAACGATCCGCGGCGGCGGACCACATAGGGGAAGATCATGAACGGTTCTGCTTCAACGACCAGTTCTTTGACCAGGCTGTCTCGACCCCGGCGCACTCGACGCCGCCGATCGGGGCCAAACGACGCTAGTCAGCGCCGCTTCCGTGGCCTCCTGGCCGCCCCGCTGTTGGCTCTGCTGATGGTGGTGACCGCATGTGTAGTTGTTCCGTCGGGGCCGGCGCCAGCCCTGAACGTCAGCATCGAAAAGACTGGCCTGTCGATCCCGTGGGACATCAACTTTTCCCCTGATGGCGCCATGGTGTGGACCGAACGAGCCGGCACCCTTTCGGCCCGCTTCGAGGGTGTCGACCGCCAACTCACCGCCGATTTTTCCGACATCTGGGCCATCGGCGAAGGCGGGCTGCTCGGGCTTGAGATCGACCCCGACTTCACCGCCAACCGACGTATCTACCTCTGCCTGGCCCAGGGCAACAACGGCGTAGCGGTTGACGTTCGAGTGGTGCCCTTCACCATCAACGCCGACTGGACCGTGGCTACCCGGCTGACACCGATTATCAGCGGCATGCCCATCAGCAGTGGTCGTCACTCCGGCTGCCGGCTCCGCTTCGACACTTCCGGCTTGTTGTATGTAGCTATGGGCGACGCCGCCATCGGCACCACCCCCCAGGACCTCACCTCGATGGGCGGCAAGCTGCTCCGGGTCGACCGCTTCACCGGCGAGGGCATCTCCGGCAACCCGTTCTTCAGCTCTACCAACGCCAATACCCGCCGCATCTGGAGCTACGGCCACCGCAACATGCAGGGCTTGGCCCTTCGCCCAGGCACCAACACGATGTGGACCGTTGAACACGGCACCGGCCGCGACGACGAGGTGAACATCGGCGTCACCGGAAACTTCGGTTGGGACCCGGTGCCCGGTTATGTCGAAAACGCGCCGATGACCGACCTCACCAAGTTCCCCGACGCAATCGAGGCCAACTGGAGCTCCGGCAACCCAACCACCGCCACCTCCGGGGCCACCTTCATTTCCGGTACCGACTGGCAGGGCTACAACGGCATGCTCGCCGTTGCTGAACTAAAGAACCAGCGGGTACGAATGCTGGCCTTCGACGGCGCCGGTCTGCTGATCGATGAGGTGGAGCCGCCCGAACTGGCTGGCACCTACGGCCGACTGCGCACCGCGCAAATGGGCCCCGACGGAGCGCTGTACCTCCTCACCTCAAACGGCTCCAACGACCTCATCCTCAAAGTCACGCCGAACTAGCTGACAAGCTCTCGGGGCAGGATCTACCGGGCGGTCATACCGGCATCGACCGGAATCACGGCGCCATTGACCGCGCTTGATGCCGGGCTGGCCAGCCAGGTGATGGCTTCGGCCAGTTCGCGTGGATCCAGGATGCGTTCATCGACCTGATGCTGGGTGAACTCGGCCGGATCGGTGAGCGAATACACCTCGGCGCTGGGAGCCAGCACCGCGGTGTTAGTAGTGCCCGGCTGCACCACGTTGGCGGTGATGCCGGTGTTGGCCAAATCGGCAGCCAAGCCACGCACCAAGCCAATCACCCCGGCCTTGGACGCCGAGTAGGCCGCCAACTTCGGGCTGGCCTTGAGCGCGATCGCTGAAGAGATGGCCACGAACCGACCAGCTCTCGGCTCCGGCCGAGCCAACAGCGCGGGGACGCCAGCCCGGGCGGTGTGCATCACGCCGGTGAGGTTGGTGTCGACCAGCACCTGCCACTCCTCGTCGGGCAGCTCCCACAACGACTCACCCCCGGCGATCACCCCGGCCGCGGCAACCACCACATCGAGGCCACCAAAACGGTCCACCGCGTGGGCTACGGCGTCGGTCATGTCGGCGGAGAAACGAACGTCGCCCACCACCGCTAGCCCGCCGCATTCAGCCGCCACCTCATCAAGTTCGGCGGGAGTAGCCATGGCATAGGCCAAGGCCGGATCCTCCGAGCAGCGGTCCACCAGCACCACTTCATGGCCCTGCTCGGCTAGCAGCCTTGCCGTTGCCGCACCGATACCTCGCGCCGCCCCGGTCACCAGCGCCACCCGACCGGAATCGCCTGCCGCTCCCGACGAGCCCGGGGCCGACGACGGATCAGCCATGAGGGTTACCAGCGGCGTTGCACATGGTCACTCCATCGACCCGGCGGCGTCCGCCGTTAGCACGATGGCGGCGTCCTCAGCCTCGTTCACCACCGTCAACAGCTGGGTGACAGCGGTATTAACCAGCGCCCACCCATCCTCGGCCGTGGCGCCGGTCGGGTCTCCGAGCACCCCGTTTGGCGCGTGGGCGGCAACCCCATCGGCCTGCAGCTTCGGCAGCAGTTGCTCCAGCGGCTCGGTGTTGCCCGACTCCATATCGTCGACCCGAACCGCCTCGGGGGCGATGGCCAACATGATCGAGGTTTCGGTAGCGCCAGCGTGGGCGTCGCCGCCCTCGAAGCGAGGACTAAACACCCGAACCGCTCGGCGCTCAGCTTCGGCGGTTGCCGCCACCGATCTCAGCGCTTCGAGGTTGCCACCGTGACCGTTTACAAAGACCAGCGCCGAAAATGCATCGGCTGCCGAACGCACCACCTCGACCAACACTTGGGTAAGGGCGTCGGTGCCGATCGATACCGTGCCCGCGAAACCGGCATGCTCGCCCGAAGCCCCGAACGCAATCGCTGGCGCCACTACCAAGTTGTCGCGCTGAGCGGCGGCGGCAATGGCCAGCGCCCGGGCGATCCGGGTGTCGGTATCAAGAGGAAGATGGGGGCCGTGCTGCTCGGTCGAACCAACCGGCACCAACAACACCGTCGCCGCGCCGTGGTTCTGGATCTCCGGCCAGGTCAGATCACCAAGGAACCGACTCACAGAGCACCACCCTCACAACCGAGCCCGAGCGGTTGGGTTCCCGTTCTGCGCTGAGTAACGCCGGTGAGCGGCAGGTGCGCCGGGCAACCGTTCGGGTTGCTGCGCCCCTCAGTCAAGGTGAGGATTTTGCGGCATTCCCTGTCCGGCAGGTGCAAAACCATCGACGCAGAGCGAGGGGCACCCCGCAGGGTTGCCACGCCTTGAATGGTCTGACGCCGGCAGGTGCTACTCGACAGCCTTCTCGGACCGTTGCTCATGACGGCACCCGGTAGGAATTCGCTAGGCCTGGACGGTCAGTTTTTGGCCCAGCCTTACCGGCACCGGCTTGGAGTGATCCTGGGTGGGGCGGGGCACGGCGCCATCGGCCACCCCAGCCAACGCTTCATCGGCCGAACCAAACACACAATCGGGATCGGGCCCATCCAAGGGCAAACCGGTAAAGAACTTGGTGGCCATACAACCACCCTGGCAGGCGTCATAGGACCCACACGAGGCACAGGCCCCGGCACTTTGCGGCTCCCGCAGCTCGGTAAAGAGGTCGGACTCTTTCCACACGTGGGCAAAGCCGCCAGTGTCGCGAACGTTTCCGGCCAGGAAGTTGTCGTGGATCACAAACGGACAGGCGTAGACGTCGCCGATCGGGTCGATCAAACACACGATGCGTCCGGCACCACAAAGGTTCAGCCCCGGCAGCGATTCGCCCAACGCATTCAGATGAAAGAACGAATCGCCGGTGAGGACATCGGGGTGATCGAGAATCCACCGGTAGATCTGGCGCTGATTTTCGTTGGTGAGCCGCAGCTCCTGATAAGTGTCGACGCCCCGACCCGAAGGCCGAAGCCGCGTCACCCGCAGCTGGGCCCCATAGTGCTGGGCCATCTCGTAGTAGTCATCGAGCTGATCCACGTTGTGACGGGTAGCCACGATCGAGATCTTGAAGTTTTCAAACCCGGCCGCATGCAGGTGGTCCATGGCCTGGCGAGCCTGAGTGAAGCTTCCTTCGCCCCGCACCGCATCGTTGGTTTCGGCATCCATGCCATCGAGGCTGATCTGGATATCGAGCATGTCCATCTCGGCGAAGCGCTTGGCCACCTCAGCATCGATGAAGTAGCCGTTGGTGGAGAACTTCACGCCCACATTTTTTGAGATGGCGTAATCAACGATGTCGAAGAAGTCCCGACGAATCATGGGCTCGCCACCACCGATATTCACATAGAACACCTGGAGGTCGGCCAACTCGTCGACCACGGCAAAGGCTTCCTCGGTGGTCAGTTCTTTCGGATCCCTCCGACCCGACGACGACAGGCAGTGCACACAAGCCAGGTTGCAGGCGTAGGTGAGCTCCCACGTCAAACAGATCGGGGCGGCCAGACCGCCCTTGAGCTGATCGACCAGCGGTGGTGTACCCGGCGTAGGGGTGGGGGTCATCGTCATCTCAACGCTCCTGGTTGGGGTGGGCGGGCTCGGCTTTGGTTCGGGACTCGGTGTCGAATGCCGACTCGACCTCGGGCATCGACTCAGTCTTCGACTCAACCCAAGCATCAGGATCACTGCGGTCGACTGGCTCGGCCGGTGGTGTCCGCTCGGCCGGTTCGGCTGGTTCGGCTGGTTCGATGACCCCTGAGCCAAGCAGCGAGGCCAGAGCCTTGTGATAGGTGGCCCGACGGGTCGGCGAGTCGGGAGCGATCACCGCATCGATCGCGGCATCAGCGCTCGGATGCTGGGCTAGCGCTTCCACCAAAGCCACCAATTCGTTGTTCTTCAGGAAGACCAGACGTCGGGTGACAAAGTGGTAGGCCAAGGCACCAAAGGGCTCGGGACGAAGGCCGATTTGGGGGCTCTGACGATAGGCCGCATCCGGATCGAAGCCGGTCGAAGAACAGCGATCGGTACCGGGCGCGTCTGCAGCCGTGGTCGCCGTCGCGGAACTGTGCGCCGCCATATCGGTATTGGGCACCGTCGAACCCGCCGGGTTTGTGGCCGTGGTCAAGATAGGAGGTTCACACTTCTGGATCGAGAGTCAGCAGACTCCTAGTAGACGCCGCACATGCCGTCGATCGAGATCTCCTCGACCAGCAGCTCTTCGACGACCAGGTCGTCGGTACTCTCCACAACGGAGTCATCGCCGGCGCTGGTGTCGGCCTCGACGGTATCGATTGTGGGGTTTTCTACTGGGTTGTCCATGACCAAGCACATCCTGTCGCTGGCGGATCCGGGTACTCGTTGCCCGTGTTTGTCAGTCTATCGGTAACCGGCGGTCGACCGGGAACGGCCGAACTTCCAGCATCGAACCGTCGGCCAGGAGTCGCCTGAGAAACGATGGTCGATCATTGCGGTCGGTCCGAGTGAGGCTCAGGGCGCCGGGCCGCCCTTCAAGTGGCTATGGCCCCTCACTCAAGCAGACGTTTTGCGGCCTCCTCGTTCGGAAGGTCCGGACATCGACACCGACTGAGCTGCAACGCCCATGGTTGCCGTACATAGGGGACCTGAGCCCAGCAACCCGCAGGGTGGCCCTGGTGTGTCCTAGGCGTTAGTGCTGGTCTGATCACCCGGCCAATCGGTGGGTGAGCCCAGTAGTCTGGAAGATCGCAGCTGCGGATGGCTCAGATTGGCCCGACCGAGGCCGCAGAACATGAGCCGAGAAGGAGGCACGGTGGGTAACCCATGGTTCGAGAGTGTGGCGGTGGCCAAGGCCAGGGCCAAGAAGCGCCTGCCCAGCTCGGTCTACGGCGCCCTCGTAGCCGGAGCCGAAGCGGGAGTATCTCGCGACGACAACCTTGCCGCCTTCGACGAACTTGGTTTCCGCCCCGTTACTGCCGGCCAGGCCGGGGAGCGGGCCATGGACTGCACCATCATGGGCCAGCCCTCATCGATGCCGGTGATGATTTCGCCCACCGGCGTCCAAGCGGTACACCCCGACGGCGAAGTGGCCGTAGCCCGCGCCACTGCGGCCCGAGGCGTGCCGATGGGGCTTTCGTCTTTCGGTTCGAAGCCGATCGAAGAAGTGATCGACGCCAACCCGCAGGTGTTCTTTCAGATCTACTGGGCCGGCGACAAGGACTCGATGCTGGCCCGCATGGAACGGGCCCGCAAGGCCGGTGCGGTCGGAATGATCCTCACTCTCGACTGGTCGTTTTCCCACGGCCGCGATTGGGGCAGCCCCACCATCCCCGAAAAGATCGACTTCAAGACGGCGATGTCGCATGCCCCCGATGTGCTGCGCCACCCCCGCTGGCTGATCGACTTCGCCAAGACCAAAGAAATCCCACAGCTCGGTGTGCCCAACTTCGTCACCGACCCGTCGGCGCCGGTGCCTGGCTTCTTTGAGGCCTATGGCACCTGGATGCAAACGCCACCCCCCACCTGGGACGACGTTGCCTTTCTGGTGTCGAACTGGGATGGACCGTTCATGGTGAAGGGCGTCGGTCGCGCCGACGAAGCCAAGCGGGCCGTCGACACCGGTGCCACCGCCATCTCGGTATCGAACCACGGTGGCAACAACATCGACGGCGCCCCGGCCCCGATCCGGGTGCTCGCCGAAGTGGCCGAGGCGGTCGGCGGCCAGATCGAAGTATTGATGGACGGCGGCATCCGGCGCGGCAGCGACGTGGTGAAGGCACTGGCCCTCGGTGCCGACGCGGTGATGATCGGCCGGGCCTACCTGTGGGGACTGGCGGTGAACGGCCAAGGCGGGGTCGAGAACGTGCTCGATATTCTCCGCGGCGGCATGGACTCCACCATGCTGGGCCTCGGCAAGGCGTCGATCAACGACCTCTCCCCCGCCGACCTCATCATCCCACCCGACTTCTCGCCACCCACTACCTAGTGTCCTGCCAGCAAAGTCATGTCACGAATTCGACGGCTCTCAGCGCCCCTCCCGGCGTCCTCGAAAGCGCCATAACACCGAGTTGTGGCGGTTCTGCGTCCTTGGGAGGGACACCGATAGCTCGCCGAATTCATCAACGGACTTCACTGACAAGACACTAGGTCCTCGCATCGCAGGGACGTGTATGGTCCCGCTAGCCCTGATCAGGGGTGCAGGAGCACCTTGCCGGTGGTCTCGCGTCCCTCGAGTTTTTGGTGGGCGGCAGCGGCTTCACTGAGAGGGAGCTCCAGGCCGATCCGCACATCGAGCTGACCAGACTCGATCCAACCAAACATTTCGTCGGACCGGTTCTGCAACTCCTCGGGCTCGGCGATGTAGTCGAACAGGCTGGGCCGGGTGACAAACAGCGACTTGGCAGCGCTGGCGGCCAGCGGGGTGATCGGCTCGACCGGCCCCGACGCGTTGCCGAAAGTGGCCATGGTGCCACGACGCCGAAGCACCCGCAGTCCCCCGTCGAAGGTCGACGCGCCCACCCCGTCGTACACAACGTCGATGGCGTCCGGACCCGCCACTTCCTCGACGGCCTTGGCGAAGTCGACGTCGCGGTAGAGAATCACGTGATCGGCCCCGGCGCTGCGAGCCAGCTCCGCCTTTTCCTGCGTCCCAACCGTGGCAAATACCTCGGCCCCTTTGAGCTTGGCCATCTGCACCAACAACAACCCCACTCCACCAGCTGCGGCGTGAACCAGGCATCGGTCGCCGGCGGCCAAAGGAAAGGTCGAGTCGACCAGGTAGTGGCTCGTCAGCCCCTGAAGCATCGCCGATGCGGCGACGTCACTGGTTATCCCAGCCGGAACAGCAACTGCGCTCGCCGCGGGCATGGCGACCCGTTCGGCGTAAGAGCCGATCGAACCGGTCCACGCCACGGTGTCGCCGACCGCCCAATGGCTCACCTCGGCACCGACCTCAATAACGGTCCCAGCCCCTTCGAGACCCGGGACCATCGGGAGCGCGATGTCGTAGAGCCCCGACCGATGGTAGGTGTCGATGAAGTTCACCCCGGCGGCACCGACCTCAACGACAATCCCATCGTCGGCGGCAACGGGGTCTTCGACCTCGACCAGCTCCATCACCTCTGGACCACCGGTTGCACTCACTCGAATCGCACGCATGCCCGGACATTACCCGCTCCACCTTTTCCAAGGCCGCGGGTCCATCAGCACGGTGGGCTTCGCATCTTTCGAGATGCGCAAAGCGGCAGGGCTCCTTGGAAGATCGAGTCCAACACTCGGCTCGGCGATCGCCATGGCCTTGCCCTACTCCTGTCTGCTGACGGGGTCGGAGCTTGGGTGGACTGTGTGCTCGCTGGCGAGACGCCACCATCAGGCGAGTTCCCTCAGATAACCGGCCTGCTCTCTACGCCGGCTGGGTCGACACTTCGGTTGGAAGAAGCCCGTCGGAAGGCTGTGACTTTTTGGGTTCGGTGCGAACGGTTGATCGAACCAGCGCACGCCTGATTCACCTCGGGCGGGTGACCGCGGGGTTCAGAGCAGGTTTTCGCGCAGGCCTTGTTCGTAGTTGGCGTCGTAGGCTTCGACGTCGACCGGGAAGTCTTTGAAGGTGGCCGAAACCTGACCGGCGGTCGGCAAACCGGAGATGTCCGGCCAGGTGTCGGGCTCCCACAGCTGGGACCGAATCATGGCTTTGCCGCACTGAAGATAGGCGGCCTCGACCGTGATGCGGATCACCGTGGCCGGAGCCTTGCCATCGATGGCGTGAGCCTCAAGCACCTCGGGATCGGTGGTGATGACGGCCCGGCCATTCACCCGCATGGTGTCGATGCGGCCCGGGATCAGAAACAGCAGCGAGACCCGACCATCAACCACGATGTTGCGAAGGGTGTCGAGACGATTGTTGCCCTTGCGGTCGGGCAGCTCGAGGGTGTGTTCGTCGACCACCCGCACAAACCCGGGACCATCACCCCTCGGAGTGCAATCGGTGCCGTCGGGGCCAACGCTGGCGAGCGCGCAAAACGACGAAGCCTCGATCAGTGCCTGGTACACCGGGTGCAGGCTCTGTTGCTCCTTGGTGATGGCACCGAGAGGTACATCGCCGTACAGCGCAGCCAGCTCGTCGACATCGGTCACCAGATGCCGGCCTTTGTCGCCGGGGTCGACGGGGTCGGCGCTTGTGCTGTTGTCGTTGAGCTCCATACCGAAGTCAACCACAACGCAGCCGTGTCCCACGGGCGGACCCCCTGAACACGCCGACGCTTGCGCCGATGGTCTTGGTGACCAGCCCGTAGGCGGCGCGTGAGCCACGGCTCTTCTATTCTCGCGGCCATGTCCGATCCCCTCCTTGAGCCGTTTGCGCTGAAGCACCTCACGCTCCGCAACCGCATCTTCTCTTCCGCTCACGAGCCGGCCTACTCCGAAGACGGCATGCCCAAGGATCGCTACCGGCTCTACCACGAGGAGAAGGCCAAAGGTGGGGTGGCGCTCACCATGACGGCCGGGTCGGCCGTTGTTGCGCAGGACAGCCCACCCGCCTTCGGCAACCTGCACGCCTACGACGACGCGATCGTGCCCTGGATCCAACGCCTCACCGACGGCGTGCACGAACACGGAGCGGCATGCATGATCCAGATCACCCACCTGGGTCGCCGCACCAGCTGGTCCCACGACGACTGGCTGCCGGTGGTGGCCCCGTCGGCGATCCGGGAGGACGCCCACCGGTCGATTCCGAAGGTGGCCGAAGACTGGGACATCGATCGCATCATCACCAAGTACGCCGATGCCGCCGAGCGGATGCAGGCCGGCGGCATGGACGGCATCGAAATCGAGTCCTACGGCCACCTCTTTGATGCGTTCTGGTCGCCCCGAACCAACCAGCGAGACGACGAATGGGGGTCGTCGGCGGAAGCGCGGCTGCGATTCCCCTGGCGGGTGCTGCAAGCGGTGCGCGAGCGGGTAGGTGCCGACTTTATCGTCGGGTTACGTATGGCCATCGACGAAGTGGTGCCCGATGGGTTCGACACCAACGTGGGTCTCGACATCCTGGGTCGACTCGAGGGCGAGGGCCTGATCGACTTCGTCAACGTGATCCGGGGATCGATCACCAACGACGTGCTTTTGTCCGACATCATTCCGATCCATGGCATGCCCGCTGCTCCCCATCTCGACTTCACCGCCATGGTGCGAGAGGCCACCAATCTGCCGGTACTACATGCATCGAAGATCGATGATGTCGCCACCGCCCGTCACTCGATCGCCGAAGGCAAAGTCGACCTCGTGGGTATGACCCGGGCTCAGATCGCCGACCCTCACCTGGTGCGCAAAATCATCGACGGCGCCGAGCATCGGATCCGACCCTGTGTCGGTGCCACCTACTGCCTCGACCGCATTTATGAGGCGGGTGAGGCGCTGTGCATTCACAACGCGGCCACTAGCCGAGAGGCCACCATGCCTCACGATATTGCCCGCGCCGCGGCGAGCCGGAGGGTGCTGGTGGTTGGCGCCGGACCGGCAGGCCTCGAAGCGGCCCGGGTAGCTGGCGAACGAGGCCATCAGGTGACCGTGCTTGAGGCCGCACCCGTCGTCGGCGGCCAGGTGAACCTCGCCGCCCGCAACCCTCGTAGGGTCGACCTGGTGGGCATCGTCGACTGGAGACTGGGCGAGCTTGATCGACTCGGCGTGGAGCTTCGGCTCGACACCCTGGCCGACGCCGACATGGTGAGGGGCATCGTTGGCGGCGGGCTCGTTGACAGGGCCGATGTGGCGATCATCGCTACCGGTGGTCTGCCCCAACTCCCGCCGCTTGAGGGTGGGGAACACGTGGTGACCACGTGGGATGTCATCGGCGGCGATGTCCGGCCCGTCGGTCAGGTGCTGCTCTATGACGACCACGGTCGTCACTCGGCGCTGACCGCAGCCGAGATGATCGCCCGCTCCGGCGCCGAGCTGGAGATCGTGACTCCGGAGCGAATGCTGGGTATCGACATCGGCGGCATGAACCATGTGCCCTACGCCCGCGCCTTCAACGAGACCGACACCCGCATCACTCTGAACCAACGGGTGATGGCGGTGCGGCCGGAGCTCGGCCGGATGTGTGTGGAGGTTGGCAGCGACCACTCGGATCATCGGGTGACTCGCCATGTCGACACGGTGGTGGTTGATCACGGCACCACGCCGCTCGATGAGTTGTACTTCGAACTCAAGCCGCACTCGACCAACCTCGGAGCGGTCGACTACGACGCCATGCTCAACGCCCGACCTCAACAAGAGATACGCAACCCCGAGGGCACCTTCGAGCTCTATCGAATCGGTGACGCCATAGCCAGCCGCAACATCCACGCCGCCATCTACGACGCGCTCCGCCTAGTGAAGGATCTGTAGTTCCAGAAAGGGAGGATCTTTCTACGCTCGGTCTCAGTAGAGATGGCAGTCATGTAGGACGGAGCTGCAGGAAGATC
>CALAML010000055.1 GCA_937925845.1 uncultured Acidimicrobiales bacterium
GCCGCCTCGGCCGACCACCGTTCGTCCCACTCTCAAGGCACGGCCAAGAGCGACCCCGATACCGGCCCGACTGTCACCGGCGACGGCTACGCTTCGGACCGTGAGTGACACGACCGTATTGATCCATGGCTTTGCCACCTCGGCCCAACGCACCTGGCACGAGACCGGCTGGGTCGACATTCTTCGAGACGTGGGTCGCACCGTCGTAACCCCGGACCTTCCCGGCCACGGCCAGGCCAAAAAGTCCCACGAACCCGATGACTACACCGATATCGCCGGGGCGATGGCTGCGGAGATCGAAAGCGCTACCGGTGGCTGGGCCGAGCCGATCGAGTTGATCGGCTTTTCTCAGGGCGCCCGTACCGCCATCGATCTGGCCCTCGCCACCCCTGACCGGGTCGAACGGCTGGTGCTGATGGGTGTCGGTCGAAACCTCTTTGAAGAGCCAACCAAAGGTATGGGGGATCTGGCTTCGGTGCTCGATGGGAGCGAGGAGGCGTCGTCGCCGATGAACCGACATTTCCTGCAGCTCGCCACCGCACCCGATTCCGATCCGCTGGCCCTGGCCGCCTTTATCCGCCGGCCCCGCTCCCCCCTGTTGACCGCCGCGATGCTCGAACCGCTCACGATGCCCACCCTCGTGATCCTTGGGACCGAGGACTTTGTCGGACCGGCAGACCCGCTGATTGAGGCGCTGCCCAACGCCACTCTCAAAGAGCTGCCGGGTGTGGACCACTTCGCCACCCCGAAGAACTTCGATTGCATCTCGGCGGCGCTGGAGTTTCTTGGTGTCTGAGGCCACTGCGGAGCCAGCCGATCCCCCTGCCCTCAGCAAGGATCCTTTTGTTCTCGGGGTCGACATCGATGGCGTCCTCGCCGACTACACGTATGCCTTTTCCCTCGCCGTTGCCGCCGAGAAGGGAATCGACCATGAAAACCTGCCGACTCAGACGCGGTGGGATTTTGGCGAGTGGGGTATCGAAAGCCGAGAGGAATACGAGGCGCTGCACCAGCGGGCGGTGACCGAGCATCGGATCTTCGCCAACTGTCCGGTGATCCCGGGGGCCGCTGAGGCCTTGTGGCGGCTCTCTGATGCCGGCGTCTGGATCCGGATCATCACCCATCGACTGCCGCAAAATTGGGGCCATGCCATCGCCGTCTCCGACACCGTACAGTGGCTCGACAACAACGGCATCCCTTACCGCGACCTTTGCTTCCTGGGCCGCAAGCCCGAGGTCGAGGCCGATCTGTACATCGACGATGCCCCGCACAACGTTGAAGCTCTCCGGCGCCGGGGCAACAGGGTGATCACCTTCGATCAGCCCTATAACCGGGATCTTGAGGGCCTGCGGGCCGGTTCCTGGAGCGAAGCCGAGGAGATCATCAGCGCCATCGTTGTTGCGGCCGGGAGCTCGATTCAAACCGGGCTGGCTGGGCTCGATGAGGCTTCAACGCGAATGGCAACCAAGCTCGACAAGTCCCGTCGCGAGCTCGGGTAACGACTTGGCATCCTCCCCGAACCCATCCTCCACCACCTCATCCTTCACCGGAGCCCGCGTCACCATCGTGGTGATCCATTGGAACGATCCAACCCGCTTCGCGGACGCGCTTGATCTGCTCGAACGGTCGACGTCGCCAGTACGGCTCGTGGTGGTCGACAATGCATCGGAGCCCAATCATGTCGCCGAGTTGACCCGCTTGCTCGAGGCGTCACCGTTGGAAACCACTCTGCTGGAGCCCGGTGCGAACCTTGGGTTCGGTCCCGGCGCCAATGTTGGGGTGCGGCACTGGCTCCGCCACGACACCACTGAATGGGTAGGGGTGATCCCCCACGACGCCCAGGTGGCCACCGACACGCTGGCCACGATGCTCGAGGTGCTCGACCGGCGCCCCGAAGTAGGCCTGGCCTGTGCCGATGTCGGCGATGGCTGCACGCCGGTAATCGACCCCTACCTCGGCGGGTTGGTTCTTCCTTCGGAGGTGACGGTCGGGTGGGAAACCGCGGCCTACCCCCACGGCACGCTAATGCTGGCTCGTCGAGGCTGTGTCGAGGAGGTTGCCCTGACCGACCAGACCCTCTTTGATGAGCGGTATTTCGCCTATGTCGAGGAGGCCGATCTCGGCATCCGGGCTCGCGAGCTCGGCTGGGACATCGGCATCGTCCGCGGCGCAAGCGTGCACAACCCGTTCATGGGGCCGGGTCAAGCGGCCCGCGACTACCTCCAGCAACGCAACACCATGCTCCTGGTTCGCGAACGCTCGGGCTGGTGGCCCGGGGTGTTCCGCTTTTGGCTCACCGCCTACCAACTCGTCCAAGGCCTGGCCCGCCCCAGCGTCAGACCACCAATGTACGTAGCCAAAGCCAGGCTCTACGCCCTAGCCCACCACGCCCAACGCAAATACGGCCCCCCACCAAAAAGCCTCTTCTGATCTCCGCCCAAGCAAGAGTTTGCACTCTTCAGGGTCATCCCCCGGGGTGAAGCAAACCGCCAGCCGGTTAACCACCGACGGCTGGCCGACGGGCAAAGGCACCCCCGTGGGCAGGAGGGACAGGGCCCCAAGGGAACCCGTCGGCCCAGGAACCCGGAGGGTTCCCGGGGGCCCTTTGGGGTTCCTGGCCAGCCAAAGCCTCCGTGGCGAACGGCCCGCCCGGAGGGCAGATAACGCGACAGCGTCGGTGGGCCTTGGCCTCACCGACGTTGTCGTTCTCTTCGATTGTGTCAACCCCCCGTGGGGTTGGTGGTTAGCCTCGCTGGCTGGCTACCAGTAGGGCGTGCTGTACGAGTTCGAGTAGCGCTTGCTTGGTCGAGGCCCGATCACGGGCGTCGACGGTGAGCATCGGCACGTGGGCCGGTACTTGCAGGGCTTCTCGCACTTCTTCGAGGTCGTGGTGCTGTTCCCCGTGGAAACAGTTCACTCCGACCACAAACGGTACGTCGAGCTGTTCGAAGTAATCGATGGCCGGGAAGCACTCGGCCAACCGGGTCGTATCGACCAGCACGATCGAGCCGATCGCTCCTCGTACGAGGTCGTCCCACATGAAGTGGAACCGCTCCTGGCCCGGCGTACCGAAGAGGTACAGGATCAGGTCGGCGCCGAGGGTAATACGGCCGAAGTCCATGGCCACCGTGGTGGTGGTCTTGGTCGGGGCCGCAGAACCGGCGTCATCGACTCCCTCTGATACCGAGGTCATTGCCGCCTCGGTGGTCAGCGGGGCGATCTCAGAGATCGAACCGACGAAGGTTGTCTTACCTACGGCGAATCCGCCGGAGATGATGATCTTTACGGGAAGCGGGTTCGACGACACGCCGGCATCAGCTCCTTGCGATGTGTTAGAGGGATTGGAGACCATCGAGCACCCTTTCCAAAAGCTTGACGTCGGGTCGTTCGTCGGCCTCGCCGACACGGTTGGGCAGGGCTTCGATCAAGCCTTCTTCTGCCATATCTCCGACGAGCACCTTGGCAACACCAAGATGCACATCGATGCGGGCCGCGACCTCAACAACAGCGATGGGCGACTCACACAGCGAGACAATTTTCTTCTTTTCGAAAGCGAGTCTCTCAAGAGCCTTCCGGCCGGCATCCGTGGTCCGAAGCAGGGTCTCCATGGGGAGCTCTGAATCGGACTTCGTCCGCCCACCGGTGATGGCATATGGGCGCACCTTGAAGCGGCGAGACCCGCTGCCCATACCGCCACCGTCGGCTTCATTGTTGCTCACTGCGGAAGCGCCGCCTGGAGCTCAGCCCGCAGCTCGGGGGTGAGCACCTTGGACGCCTTTTCAACGAGCACCGCCATCTCGTAGCCGATGAGACCCACGTCGGAGTCTGCGGCGGCTACGACGGCCAGCGACGAGCCGTCGCTGATGCCGGTGACGAACAGGAAAGCGTTTTCCATTTCAACGATGACCTCGGTGACTGCGCCGCCGCCGAAGCGACCGGCGGCACCGTAGGCCAGACCGATCAGGCCGGAGGAAACGGCGGCGAAGCGGTCAGCCGCTTCCCGGTCGAGACCTTCGGAAATCGCCATCGGCAGGCCGTCACTCGAGACCACGACTGCCTCGCTTACGCCAGGCACCCGATCTACGAAGTTGGCGACGAGCCAGTTGAGGTTGCTTGCTTCAGAACTAAGGCTGGTCATTGTCAGCTCCCTTTGCTTTGATCGGATTTGTCGTCATCGACACGGCCCTTCTTGAGGCCGCCTTTGTATTTGTCCAACATCGCCCGAACTTCTTCGGGGCTTCGGCTGGTCGCAGCGACCGGTCGTTCCTTGGATTTGGGAGCCGCGTTGGCTCCCCGCTCTCGCTTCACCAAGCCTGACTTGGTCTTCTGCGCTCCGGCCTGGGCCTTGTCGTCAGACGGGGCTTCAGCGGTCGGAGCTTCCGGCGTGGTGCCGGTCGACTTTTCGTCGACCAACCCGGCCAGACCTTCCTCGAAGGCATCGCCTTCGGGGACTGCTTCGGCCAACTTGTCCGGCTTATCGTCGGGGTCGACCTTCTTACCCTTGCCAAGACCGTCGTGGTACTGGTTCAGGGTGTTGCGAATTTCTTCCGGGGACCGTTTGTTGGCGGTGATGGCCCGGTCCAAGCTGGCCTTGTCTGACTTCTTTTTCGGCGAGCTCTTGTCTCGTCGTACCAGGCCAGAGATGGTCTTCTTGGCTTCGGAGTCGCCGGTGTCGGCCTTGGCCGATTCGGCCTTGGCGGCGACGGCTGCGGCACCAGCCGCAGCTGCGGCGCCGGCCTTCTTGGCCTTGTCGGCAAGACCCGAGTCGGACTTCGCCGAGTCCGATTTGGCCTCAGCCTTGGCCGGTTCTGGCCGACTGGTATCGGCCTTCTTGAGACCGGCAGCCTTCTTGAGGTCCGGCGGCTCGGTGGTTGCCGACTCTGTGCTCGTCTTGGAGACGGGCTCGGCCTTCTTCGGTTCGGCCTTGGCGACCGGCTCAGCCTTCTTCGGTTCGGCCTTAGCGACCGGTTCGGCCTTCTTGGGCTCAGCCTTAGCGACCGGCTCAGCCTTAGCGACCGGCGCCGCGGCCTGCTTGGACTCCCGCTTGGGGAACCCGCCTTCCGGGGTTGGCAGGTTTCCGCCGTCGGCTTTGGCCTTGGCTTCCGCCTTCTTCGCTTTCCGGCTCTTCTTTCCTTCAACGACCGGGGCTGCAGCTGCTGCGGCCGCAGTGGCTGCAGCAGCTGCGGCTGGCTTGGCATCAACCTTCTTGGCTTCAACCGGCTTGGCTGCGGCCTGCTTGGCCTCGACCTTCTTTGGTTCAACCTTCTTGGCCTCGACCTTCTTCGGCTCAACCTTCTTCGGCTGATCCAAGTTGTCGGTCGGAGCCGGAGTGTCGACGCCTTCGAGCAGCTCGGCGGGCACGATGACCTTGGCGTTCACGCCGCCCGAGTCCGGGCTGGTCAGGTGAACTCGAATACCCCAGCGCTTGGCCAGGCGGGAGACCACCGTGAACCCGAGCGAGCGGGCCAGCTCGAGGCCGAGTGGCGGCGGGTCGGCGAGCAGCTTGTTGGCGTCGGCCAGCTGCTCGTCGGTCATGCCGATACCACGGTCCTGCACCGAAACCACGAACTCGTTGGTGCGGCTCATCTCACCGGTCACGTCCACCGTGGTGTCCGGCGGGGAGAAGCTGGCTGAGTTTTCCATCAGCTCGGAGAGAAGGTGGGCGATATCCACGGCCACGTTGGAGGCCACGTCGACTTCGTCCATCTTCGTGATCTTGATTCGGGAGTACTCCTCAACCTCACCCACGGCAACACGAACCACGTCGGTGATCGGGACCGGTTGGCCTCGACGACGGTTGGGCTCTTCACCGGCGAGCACAAGCAGACTCTCAGCGTTGCGTCGCATACGGGTGGCGAGGTGGTCAAGCTTGAACAGGTTTTGCAGCTGTTCGGGGCTTTCCTCATTCGACTCGAGTTCATCGATGAACTCAATCTGGCGGTCGAGGAGGCTCTGGTTACGGCGAGCCAGGTTTACGAAGATGCCGCTGATGCCCTTGCGGAGCACCGAGCCCTGGCTTTCGGCCACGTCGGTGGTCACGCCCTGAATCGAGTTGAAGGCGTTGGCCAGCTGGCCGATCTCGTCACGGGACTCGATATCGATTGCTTCAAGTTCGATCGGCTCCGAAGCCTGCTCGGGATCTTTGAGGCGCTCGACGAGGCCGGGAAGACGCTTGTTCGCCAGTTCGTAGGCGGCGTCGGTGAGCTTGCGGAGCGGCCGCACAATCGATCGGGCCACGAGGGCACCGAGAAGAATCGAGAGAGCGAGGATCACCAGCGTGCCGAGGGTGAACCAGATGGCCGAGCTGTTGGCACCTTCGGCGTCGGAGCGGGAGTTGCTCTCACCCTCGGTGAGGATCTGGTCGACCTGAGCCGAAAGTTCCTCGGCTCGGGCCTGAGCGTCATCGTGGAACTGAGTGGCATCGAGCTGGATCGGATCGTGGTCCGGATCAGCGTCGGCGTCATTCAGGTGGAGGATCTCAATTCGTCGATCGTGGAAGTCGGTCGTGCGCTCTTCCATAACCTGGGTGGCATCCTGACCACCGGTTTGGAAGGCGGCGACGTCGGCCACACCCGCTTCGTAGCGTGACGCCGTGAGCCGCATCTCGGCGGTGTGGCGTTCGTTGATGTGGTCGATCGTCTCCGCAAGTACGAAGCCGTTCAACTGCTGATCGTTGTGCACCAGGCTCGACAGCTCTTGCGCTTCGGCGAAGGTGGCGGCACCTTCGAGGCTCGAACCGTTGAGCGCCAGGTCACCGGACAGCTGCGAAAGCCGGTCGGTCAAGTCCTTGAACTCAAAGAGCTTGTCGGTGGCGTCGAACTGGACAAAGGCCTGCGCTCGCATCGCGTTCAGGTCGTTCACCCCGGGGCTGGCACCTCTACCTTCGCTCAGGTCCCGGATACTGGACTGGACGTCGGACGGGAGCGAGGACAGGTCGGAACTGGCAACCAGTTCCAGCCAGGCCTCAGCTTCAGTGTCACTGCGATCCTCGATGGGGCCGAGGGTGACGTCGCCGCCAGCCTCGCTCGCCATCACTGACACGATCTCCTGGTCCAAGGCGGCCAGCAGATCTGTGGTTGCGTGCAGGAACTCCGCCTCACCGGCGGCCTGCTCCGCATCACCCGATGCACTGAGCCGATCCCTGATGCCAAGTCCCGCCAGCACCACGATCACAAGAAGCAACGGCACAATAAGCACCAGGAGCTTCTTTCCAACTTTCATATTCGAGAGCATTCGTAGCCCAACCTTTCGCCGCCAACCATCGGGCGCCGTCTCAACACACACACGCTCGGTCCGGTGTGGACCCCGCGATAGTTCGATCGACAATCCAGAACAGAACTTGAGCACTCCGAGTGAGGAAGTCGAACTTCTTTGTGATACGTCAGGGCCGAAAATCATCGAGGATTGTGCGTTCTGGCCGCCCGAGCGCTGCCGTTGGGTCCCGAACATCGGTCAGAAGCCGTTGTTGGGCGCCCCTCAGCGCGTCTGCGGAAAGCGGTCTTGATGAGCGTTGCCCAACCGCCGGCATCCAGCTTCCGGCCGGCCGGTCCTGCTAGTTTTTCGTAATGCCCGCTGACAGCCCTGACCTTGAGGGCACCCTTGACGATGTTCCGCTGGGGTCGCTTCTACGAATGCTCGGGGGCCAAGCCCGCACTGGTGATGTCCAGCTGGCTGGGCCGACGCCTGCGATGGTCCGGTTCCGTGAAGGAACGATCGACTTTGCCACTGGCAGTGATCTCTCGCCGTTGCGTCGAGCCCTCGATGGTGTCGTGGATGACGAGCGGTGGGATGACATCACGGCTGGAGCGGTCACCCCCACCCAGGCGGTCGAGCAGGTAGCCAGCGCCAAGGGTTTGGGATCGGCGTCGGTTCAGGAGGCGATGCGGGAACAGACCGTGATGACCCTCTTCGAATTTGCTGTCCCGGGCGACGACCGGTTTTCGTTTTTTGATGCCGCTGAAGATCCGCCTGAGCCCATTACCTCGGGTTTCGCTGTCGAGGAGCTTCTCTATCAGGTTGATGAGCGGGTGCAGGCCTGGCGTGAGATCGCAACAACGGTACCGTCGACTAGCGCGGTGTTCGGGTTGAGTCCGTCATTGCCGCCGGGCATCTCTGAGGTACGCCTCGGCGCCGCCGATTGGCGGATTCTCGCCGCTGCGGACGGCCATCGAAGTGTTGGGGCCATGGTTGAGCTGTTGGGCGCCGATGCCTTCGCGGTGTGTAGCGCCGTGCACCGGCTCTGCGAAGCTCAGCTACTCAAACCCCGCACGTAGCTGGCCAACTGGTTCAGACCAGCGGTCGACTCGTGGTGGCAACCGGTGAGGGAAGGGTCGTGTCGCCCATGAGGTGGGCGTCGACGCTTGCTGCGCAGGCCCGGCCCTCAGCGATGGCCCACACGATGAGGCTCTGCCCGCGACCCATATCGCCACAGACAAATACGTTGTCGACGTTGGTCGACCAGTCGGCGTTTCGAGCCACGTTGTGGCGTTCGGTCATCTCCACCCCCATGGTCTCCAACAACGGGCTTGGTTCCGGCCCGGTAAAGCCCATGGCCAGAAGGACCATCTCGGCCGGAAGTTCGGTTTCGCTGCCTTCGACGGGCTCGAAGCGGGGGCCGGTATCGCCCATCACCATCTCGACCTCGTGGTAGCGCAGGGCACCCACCGCCCCGGTGCCGTCGTCGACAAACTCAGACGTCGAGACCGAGTACACCCGCTCCACCCCTTCTTCATGGGCCGACGAAACCCGGAAAATGTTGGGCCAGGTGGGCCACGGGTTCGAGTCAGGCCGGTCTGAGCTGGGCTGGGGCATGATCTCGAACTGGTGCACCGAGACCGCACCTTGACGGTTGGCGGTGCCGAGACAGTCGGCTCCGGTGTCGCCTCCGCCGATGATCACCACCCGTTTGCCTTCGGCGCTGATGTCGGGCTCGCTCAGATCGCCTTCCTGCACCTTGTTCGCGAGCGGTAGGTAGTCCATGGCGTAGTGGATTCCGGTGAGATCTCGGCCACTTACGGGCAGGTCTCGCGACACGGTCGAGCCGCCGGCGAGCACTACGGCGTCGAAGTCGGCTTGCAGCTGCTCGGCTGACAGGTCTACGCCCACGTTGACGCTGGTTCGAAATTCGGTGCCTTCGGCCTCCATCTGGGCCAGGCGGCGGTCGAGGTGCCGCTTCTCCATCTTAAATTCGGGGATTCCGTAGCGAAGCAGTCCGCCGATACGGTCGGCCCGTTCGAACACGACCACGTTATGACCGGCGCGGGTGAGCTGTTGGGCCACGGCGAGCCCCGCCGGACCCGAGCCCACGACCGCAACCGATTTGCCGGTCTTGGTCTCTGCCGGCAATGGCACGACCCAGCCTTCATCCCAGGCCCGGTCGATGATCTCGACCTCAACCTGTTTGATGGTGACCGGATCTTCGTTGATGCCGAGCACGCAGGCCGCTTCGCATGGTGCCGGGCACAGGCGGCCGGTGAACTCGGGGAAGTTGTTGGTGGCGTGCAGCCGCTCGATGGCCTCGCGCCAGTTGTCACGGTAGACGAGGTCGTTCCAGTCGGGAATCAGGTTGCCGAGCGGACAACCGTTGTTGCAGAACGGGATGCCGCAGTCCATGCAACGCGAGGCCTGGGTCTTAATGGCATCGGTTGGGAAGTCGATGTAGACCTCCTGCCAGTCTTTGGTGCGCTGCTGGGCGTCACGGCGCGTCGGCAGTTCTCGGCCGTGTTCCAAAAATCCTCGGGGGTCACCCATTTCGCTCTTGTCTCCCTGGCGTGGTTGCTTGGTCGTGCGGTTCGGAAGCGCCCGATGGTTGGCGCATGATCATCGTCTCGGTGCGATCGGCCCGGGTTATCCGAGTCATCCGCTTACCGCCGCCATCACTGCTGCGTCGACATCAACGCCGCGCTGTTCGGCATCCTGCATAGTCTCAAGCACCTGGGCGTAGTCCCGGGGGAACACCTTGGCGAAGGTGGTTGCTGCGTTGTCCCAGTCGTCGAGAAGCCGTCGGGCCACCTCGGATTCGGTCTCCAGAAGGTGCCGGGTGATCTGGTTGTGCAGCCACTCGCGATCGTCGTCGGTTGGTTCAACCAGGTCGACCATCTCGGGGTTCACCCGGTACTTGAACTCGCCGTCGGGATCGAGCACAAAGGCGATCCCACCGGACATGCCCGCTCCGAAGTTACGCCCGGTCGGCCCGAGCACCACTACCTTTCCGCCGGTCATGTACTCACACCCGTGGTCGCCAATGCCTTCAACGACGGCCGTGGCGCCAGAGTTGCGCACACAGAATCGCTCGCCCACCAGGCCGCGAATAAACACCTCTCCTGCGGTGGCTCCGTAGAGAATCACGTTTCCGGCGATGACGTTGTCTTCCGCGGTCAGCTTGGATTCGAGTGGTGGGCGCAGGGTGAGACGTCCGCCGGACAGCCCCTTGCCAAAGTAGTCGTTGGTGTCACCGACCAGGCGCAGGGTGATGCCGGGTGGCACAAACGCTCCAAAGGATTGTCCGGCTGAACCATTAAGGGTGATGTCGATCGTGTCCTCCGCCAAGCCATCGGGGCCGAAGGCTCGGGTGACGCGGGACCCAAGCAGGGTGCCAACAGTGCGGTTCACGTTGCGGACGTCGGAAACGAAGGTGACTTTTTCTCCTCGTTCGAGTGCGGGCTCCGACAACAGAATCAGTTTCTGGTCGAGGGCCCGATCGAGGCCGTGATCCTGCTCGGTGATCTGATAGCGCACCCGCCCCTCGGGGATCCTCGGCTTGTGCAGGATCGGACCCAGATCGAGGCCGTGGGCTTTCCAATGGTCGATGGCGGCGGCGGTGTCGAGCACATCGACCTGGCCGATCGCCTCGTCGAGGGTCCGGAAACCGAGCTCGGCCAGCAGCTCGCGAACTTCCTCGGCAATGAAGGTGAAGAAGTTCTCCACAAACTCGGGCTCACCGGTGAACTTCTTCCGAAGCTCCTTGTTCTGGGTGGCGATACCGACCGGGCAGGTGTCGAGGTGACACACCCGCATCATCACGCAGCCCGAAACGACGAGTGGCGCGGTGGCGAAGCCGAACTCTTCAGCGCCGAGCAGCGCCGCGATCACCACGTCGCGACCGGTCTTGAGCTGGCCGTCGACCTGGACCACGATCCGGTCCCGGAGGTCGTTGATCAACAGGGTCTGTTGGGTCTCGGCCAGGCCAAGCTCCCATGGTGCTCCGGCGTGCTTCAGCGACGTAAGGGGCGAGGCACCGGTGCCTCCGTCGTGACCCGAGATGAGCACCACGTCGGCGTGGGCTTTGGAAACACCAGCGGCCACGGTGCCGACACCGACCTCGGCGACCAGTTTCACGTGGACGCGGGCCTCATCGTTGGCGTTCTTGAGGTCGTGGATCAGCTGGGCCAGATCTTCGATCGAATAGATGTCGTGGTGTGGTGGCGGCGAGATCAGCTGTACGCCCGGGGTCGATTTCCGCACCTCGGCGATCCAGGGGTACACCTTGTGGGCCGGCAGCTGTCCGCCCTCGCCGGGCTTGGCGCCCTGGGCCATCTTGATCTGGATGTCGTCGCTGTTGACGAGGTACTCGCTGGTCACGCCGAAGCGGCCGGAGGCGACCTGTTTGATCGAGCTACGGCGAAGATCGCCGTTGGGGTCGGGGGTGAACCGGTTGGGGTCTTCACCACCTTCTCCGGTGTTGGACTTGGCCCCGAGGCGGTTCATGGCGATGGCCAGGGTCTCGTGAGCTTCCGCGGAGATCGAGCCGAACGACATGGCGCCGGTGGAGAAGCGGGCGATGATCGACGCCGCGGGTTCCACCTCATCGAGCGGCACCGGGGGCCGCTCGGAGGACAGTTGAAACAACCCGCGCAGGGTGGCCAGCTTTTCGGCCTGGTCGTCGACCAAGTTGGTGTATTCCTTGAAGATCTCGTAGCGGCCACTTCGGGTGGCGTGTTGCAGCTTGAAGACGGTCTCGGGGTTAAAGAGGTGGTACTCACCTTCTCGTCGCCACTGGTACTCGCCGCCAACCTCAAGAGACCGGTGCCGACGCAGGTTGCGGTCGGGGTGGGCCCGGCGATGCCGTTCGAGGGTCTCGGTCGCCAGCTCTTCGAGTTCGATACCGCCGAGTCGGCTGACACAGCCAGTGAAGTGGTCCTCGATCAGGTCCGGTCCGAGGCCGATCGCTTCAAAAATCTGTGCGCCGGTGTAGGACGCCACCGTCGAGATGCCCATCTTCGACATGATCTTCAACAGCCCGGTTCCAGCCGCCTTGGTGTAGTTGGCCACCGCCTTGGCTGAGTCGTTGGTGCCGTCGGGTTGGCTGATGGCACCCTCGTTGCTCATCGCCTCGATCGTGGCCATGGCCAAATACGGGTTGATGGCCTTGGCTCCAAAGCCAAGCAGAAGGGCGAGGTGATGAACCTCTCGGGCCTCCGCCGTTTCCACCACCAGTGCGGTCTGGCTGCGCAGCGACTGCCGCACCAGGTGCAGGTGGACGCTGGCCGTGGCCAGCAGAGCTGGGATCGCCGCCCGCTCGGCGGTGGTGCCCCGGTCGCTGAGCACCAGCACGTTGATGCCGTCGGCGATCGCCGCTTCCGCCTGGCCGTGTAGGTCGGCGAGTCCGGCCGCGAGTGCCGCTCCCCCACCGGTTGCGTCGAAGTGCATGGCCAAGGTTCGGCTTCGGAAACCCTTGGCACCTTCGAGAGCCTTGAGCGACGCCATTTGGGCGGTGCTCAGCACGGGCGTCTCCAACTCGATCAGGTGACAGGAGTCCTCGTTGGGCTCCAGCAGGTTGCCCTCGCGGCCCATCGAGGTTCGAAGCGAGGTCACCATCTCTTCGCGAATGGCGTCGAGAGGCGGGTTGGTCACTTGGGCAAAGAGCTGGGAGAAGTAGTCGTACAACAGCCGCGACCGGTCTGAGAGAACAGCTACAGGGGTGTCGGTGCCCATCGACCCCAGACCCTCCTTGCCGGTCTCGGCCATCGGGCTGAGGAGGATCTTCAACTCTTCGTGGGTGTAGCCGAACTCCCGCTGGGCATCGAGAAGGGCGTCGGCGTCGGCGAAGGTTTCAGCTGGAGCTTCCGGAAGATCGGCGAGGTTCACCAGCTGTCGCTGAAGCCATTCGCCGTAGGGCCGGGCCGCCGCCAACTCGCTCTTGATCTCGGTGTCGCCGACGATTCGACCTTTGCTGGTATCGACCAGGAACATCCGGCCCGGCTGCAGTCGACCCTTCTCAACAATCGAGGCCTGATCAAGATCAAGCACCCCAACCTCGGAGGCCATCACCACCAGTCCATCGTCGGTCACCCAGTAGCGCGATGGCCGCAGGCCGTTGCGGTCGAGCACGGCGCCGATCACGGTGCCGTCGGTGAAGGCGATGGAGGCCGGGCCATCCCACGGTTCCATGAGGGTGGCGTGGTAGCGGAAGAAGTCTCGGCGAGCCTCGTCCATCGAGGTGTGCCGCTCCCAGGCCTCGGGAATCATCATCAGCACGGCGTGGGGCAGCTCGTAACCACCGAGGTGCAGCACCTCCAGCACCTCGTCGAACGTGGCCGTGTCGCTGGCCCCGGGAGTACACACCGGGAAGATGCGCTCCAGGTCGCCCTCGATCAGGTCACTGGCGAGCTGGGCCTGTCGCGATGCCATCCAGTTGCGGTTGCCAGCCACGGTGTTGATCTCGCCGTTGTGGGCGAGGTACCGGTAGGGATGGGCCAAGGGCCATGAGGGGAAGGTGTTGGTGGAGAACCGCGAGTGGACGAGGGCCAGGGGGCTCACGACCCGTTTGTCGCCAAGCTCGGGGAAGAAGGCGGGCAGCTGGCCGGTGGTGAGCATCCCCTTGTACACGATGGTGCGACACGACAGGCTCGGGAAGTAGGCGGCGTAGTCGGCTTCGGTCGGGTCGACGTCGCCCCCAACCGCTTCCTGTTCAACCCGCTTGCGCAGCACAAAGGCTTGGCGGTCGAGGGCCACGCCCGACAGGACCGGGCGGTCGGGCGCCGAGGCCACAAACACCTGGTAGAAGTCCGGCATCACCGACCGCGCTGCGGCGCCAAGGGAACTCGGGTCGACAACGACCTTGCGCCAACCGAGCACCGAGAGACCCTCGCTGGCGGCGATCTCCGCCACCTGAGCTTTGATGGCATCCACGTGGGCCGGACTCAGGAAGCCGATGCCGGTCGCGTAGTGGCCGGGTTCCGGGAGGTCGAACTCGACCTGTGAGCGGTAGTACTCGTCGGGAACGCTGATCAGGATGCCGGCACCATCGCCGGTGTTGACCTCGGCCCCGCTGGCGCCTCGATGCTCCAGGTTGTACAGCGCCAGGAGACCCTTGGCCACGATGTCGTGGGTGGCCCGTCCATGCATGTCGACCACAAAAGCAAGACCGCAGGCGTCGTGCTCGGCCCCCGGCTGGTAGAGCCCGGCGCTGGCGGCGCGACTTCGCTCTTCAGAGCTGGCTGCCAGTCCGTTGCGGGCAACGGCCGGAGCAGGGTTGTTATGAAGCATCAGGTTCCCAATGGCGTAGAAGTGGTGTGCAGGTAGGGCGGCGACTCATCGGTCGAACTACCCTCGGAGAAGCACACGGGACGCCATTGGCCCGAAGCTGCCCACCATCCTAGTCCTCCGGAACCGTCTGCGGCTATTCATAAATCTTTGTGCGCCAACACGGGCTGCTCGAGCGTTTCCGCCGCTGCTGGCTTCGAGACATCGGCCACCGTCCGGGCCAGCTCAGAACCGAGACCGGCCGTTTCAAGCATCGCCCCGGTCGGCCTCGAGCAGCGCCCAGGCAGTCTTTTGGAGGCTGTTCGCGTAACCTCGGGCCATGGCGCCCACCGCTTCCGAATCCGACTCCGAGCCAGCTTCACCGCCACAGGAACGAGCCCAGGCCCGTGCTGTGCTCGCGGACCTCCTGAGCTTCATCGACCGGTCCCCTTCTCCGTTCCACGCCGTGGCCTCGGTTGTGGAGCGGCTCACCAGCGCTGGCTTTAACCAGGCTGACCGCACGGCGCCGGCCTCGACCGGACGCCAGTTTGTGGTCGACGGTGGAGCCCTGGTCGCCTGGGATGACTCCGAGTTTGATGACCCCACGACCGGGTTCCGCATCGTTGGGGCCCACACCGATAGCCCAAACCTCCGGGTCAAGCCCCAGCCCGATTCGGGCGCCGCCGGCTTTCACCAGGTCGGGGTTGAGGTCTACGGCGGCGTACTCCTCAACAGCTGGCTCGATCGCGATCTCGGTCTGTCTGGACGCCTGGCCTTCAAGGACGGCAAGACCCGATTGGTCCGTATCGATGCGCCGGTCGCTCGGGTTCCCCAGCTCGCAATCCACCTCGACCGCGATGTGAGTGATAAGGGCCTGGTGCTGAACCGCCAGAAGCATCTGGCTCCGATCTGGGGTTTGGGAGAACCCTCCTCAGGGGGGTTCCTCAACTTTGTGGTCAACACGTTCAACAGCTCCTCTGAAGATACCGTTGCCGTCGAAGACGTTGTGCATTGGGATCTGATGTTCCACGACCTGACGCCAAGCGCCATCTTCGGGGCCCACAACGAGTTCTTTGCCGCCCCCCGCATCGACAACCTGTTGTCGGTGCATGCGGCCACGACCGCGCTGTTGGGCGCTCCGACCGGTGCCACCGAGTCGTTCGGAGCAATACCGGTGGTCGCCTTCTTCGATCACGAAGAGGTCGGATCAACCTCAAGCACCGGGGCCGCGTCCCCTTCCCTACCCACGGTTCTGGAGCGTTCGGTGCTCGCACGCGGAGGGGACCGCGACCAGTTCCACCGAGCCCTGGCCAGCTCCCATGCGGTTTCGGCCGATGGCGCTCACGCCACCCACCCCAACTACGCCGATCGCCACGAGCCTGAACACCAGATCGCGCTGAACCAGGGTCCGGTGCTGAAGATCAACGCCAACCAGCGTTACGCCACCGACGCTGAATCCGCGCAGCCGATTCTGGTCGCGTGTGCCGAGGCCGACATTGAGGTGCAGCGCTTCGTGACCCGAACCGATTTGGGGTGCGGGTCAACCATTGGGCCCATGACCGCGGCGACCGCGGGAATCGCCGTGGTCGACTTTGGGGCGCCGCAGCTGTCGATGCATTCGGCCCGGGAAATGTCGGGTGCGGCCGACCCTGAGCTGCTCTCCGCGTCGCTGGGCCACTACCTCCGGGCCGCCTCCACGACCTGAACAACCCTCGCTGGAGGCGATTTCAGCCGGCGACAAGCCCGAACAGCGGTCAAGGTTCATTTGCATCCATGGCTTGCTGCAGGCGACACTAGTCACACCAGCGTCAGGATCATCCGCTGTCAGCGTGAGTCGTGCCATGGTGGTTGGTCTGCATTGTCCTGCCGGCACGAACCTTGCTACACCACTCTCAGTGGGTTCGGACCTGCGCCCGGAGATGTCGACGCAACTTCGAACACCCTGTCAACGACAAACCCTGTCAACGGAGTCAACAAGTGGAAATAGTTCCTTACCTGGCGCTCGCGAGCGCGCTCGCGGGCCTCGGCCTCGCGGGGTACTTCTTTGGTCTCGTCAAGAAGGAGAGTCCAGGCGACGAGCGCATGGTCTTCCTCATGACCGAGATCCAAAACGGCGCCAAGGCGTTCCTGAAGCAGGAATACACCTGGGTGTCGGCCTTTGCGCTGGTCATGCTGGTGCTGATCGCCATCGTGATCACCCCGCTGGCCTCGATCGCCTATCTGCTCGGCGCGGTGCTCTCGGCGCTGGCCGGCTACATCGGCATGACGGTGGCCACGATGGCCAACGCCCGTACCACCGAAGCGGCCAAGCAGGGGCCGGCTAAGGCCCTACCGGTCGCCTTCCGCGGCGGTGCGGTGATGGGCTTCGCCGTTGCCGGCCTGGCCCTGGCTGGCCTGATGCTTGTCTACATCGTCTTCGTGACGATCATGGAGCACGAAAAGGCGTTTGAAATCGTGACCGCCTACGGCCTCGGTGCATCGACCATTGCGCTGTTCTCCCGTGTTGGTGGCGGTATCTACACCAAGGCCGCCGACGTCGGCGCCGACCTCGTCGGCAAGGTTGAAGCAGGAATTCCCGAAGATGATCCCCGTAACCCGGCCACCATCGCCGACAACGTGGGCGACAACGTCGGCGACGTCGCCGGTATGGGCGCCGACCTCTTTGAAAGCTACGCCGGCTCGATCATTGCCCCGATTTCGCTGGTGGCCTTCGCCCTGGCCCTCAGCGCCGATGACCTGGCCGACAACGCCACTTCACTGCTGATGTTCCCCATGGCCATCGCCTTTGTTGGCATGATCGCCTCGATCATCGGTTCGTTCCTGGTGAAGGGTGGCGATTCCACCGATTCCAAGGCGCTGAGCAAGGCGCTGCACATGGGCACCAACGTGGCCATGGCCATCACCATCGTGGCCACGATCGGCATCGCCTTCTGGCTCTTCGGCGGCGATGACTCCTTCGACGCCCCGATCGGCCTGGCCATCTCGGTGATCGGCGGCCTGATCATTGGTTGGGCCCTCGGTAAGACCGCCGAATACTACACCTCTGATCACTTCGCTCCGGTGAAGAAGATCGCGGCCCAGACCGAAACTGGTCCGGCCACCACCATTCTTTCGGGCATCAGCGCCGGCATGGTTTCGGTGGCCGCTTCGGTGGTGCTGGTTCTGATCGGTATCGGCATCGCCTTCTGGGGTGGCGAGATGGCCTTTGAGAGCATCGCCGGAACCTCAGAGAACGCGGCCCTCACCGGCGGTATCTACGGCATCGCCGTCGCCGCCATCGGCATGTTGGCCACCACCGGCGTGGTCGTTTCGGTCGACGCCTACGGTCCCATCGCCGACAACGCCGGCGGGATCGCCGAAATGGCCGAACTCGACCCGTCGGTGCGTGAAGTCACCGATGCCCTTGACTCCCTCGGCAACACCACCGCCGCCATCGCCAAGGGCTTTGCCGTCGGCTCGGCCGCCCTCACTGCGCTGGCGCTGTTCAAGAGCTTCGAACTAGCCATCCTGAAGGAGCGTCCGGGGAACCCGCTGTCGCTCGATATCGGCGACGTCGACGTGTTCATCGGGCTGTTCCTCGGCGCGGCGCTACCGTTCCTGTTTGCCGCACTCACCATCGATGCTGTTGGGCGTGCCGCCTACGAGATGATCGAAGAGGTCCGCCGTCAGTTCCGCGAGATTCCCGGGCTGCGTGAGGGCAAGCCCGGTGTCAACCCGGACTCGGCTCGCTGTGTCGCCATCTCCACCAAGGCTTCACTAAAGGAGATGATCATCCCCGGTGCCCTCGCCGTGGTGGTACCGCTCGTTGTCGGCTTCATCGATGTCGACACCCTCGGTGGGTTGCTCGCCGGCTCCCTGGTGACCGGCTTCGCCCTGGCCATCTTCATGTCCAACGCCGGTGGCGCTTGGGACAACGCCAAGAAGTACATCGAAGCCGGAGCCCACGGCGGCAAAGGCAGCGACAACCACAAGGCTGCCGTCGTTGGTGACACCGTGGGTGACCCGTTCAAGGACACCTCCGGCCCGGCCATGAACATCCTGCTCAAGGTGATGACCATCGTGTCGCTGGTGTTTGCCAGCGCCTTCGTGTAACTCAAAAACGTCCGAAATGTCGGTGCTGAGCGTGAATATTTCGCGCTGGGCGCCGACATTTCGTGGTTTTACTGCTCGTTGATGATCTCGCGGGTGTAGCGGACCACGGCGTCGAGCTCTTCGTCGCTGAAGCTGGAGAAGCTGGGCATGCGACCCCGTCCATTGCGGATCAGTTCGATCTGGCTGTCGGCATCGGGGTGGGCGGCGATGACGCGTCCGTTGTTGAGCCGGTTTCCCGTCCCCCCCTCCCCTGATGCTCCGTGACAGGTGGCGCATCGGTCCTTATAGATTTGGCGGCCAAGCACCAGACCCGGGTCACCGTCGGGAACCTCCGGCGGATCTCCGGCACAGGCCACCACACCAAACGCCACCGCCGCCATCAGTGCGGCAAGGGCCAACGGCGCCAGATGTGGGCTGCGACCGGGCTTCCCGGGCTCGACATCGGCAGCGGTCTCGATTCGAGGAGTATCGACTCGAGCAGTGTCGATCGGGGTTCGGCGTTGGTGGCGGAACCTCATCGGACCTCCCAGTCCACTCTGGTTGACAGCTGCGGACGGTCAACCAGGTCGGCTTCCTCATCGCTCACCCTCGCCGGCGGAAAGATCAGGTTGGCCAGCATCATCGACTGGGCCGGCACATCGCCATACACGCTACGACCGAGCACAAAGCGGCCATCGGCGACCGCGGCGCCGGACCGATCGAGCAATTCGGCATCGATCACCACATCGGTGATGTCTTCGTCGCCCCGATTGTCGACCAGCACGGTCGCCACGATGCTTACCCCGCCGTCGAGCGATGGGAGTTCTCGGTAGGCCGCACCTAGCAGATGCACCCGGTCGGCCTGACCGCGGGAAGCGACCCGGTTCACCAAAAACTGAAGCTGGTTTCGATAGCGGGTCAGATCCCCTTCAAGGCCGTCTTCGAGAACCGGTGAGATCAGCGCCCCGTACTCGACCGGAACCGTTTCCTCAGCGCCGACGTCGGCGATCTCGTCGTAGCCGATGGTCAACCCGCTTACGGTAAAGACCGCTCCGGGCTCGGCGTCGCCCACCAGGTTTGGGCCATTGCCGTCGTCGACCGGCGACGGAGATGCATCAGTTCCGTCGGCCCGGGCCAAGCCTTCGCTTTCGTCCACCGTCGAGTCGCTTTCGCTGGCCCCTTCGCCGCCACCTCCCCCGCCGCAGGCCGAGGCCGTAACCACGACCAAGGCCAATACTGCGGCCATGACCCGACTCCGAACAATCCCTCGACGCTGAAGATTCGGCTGCTGACGGTCGAGCTGGTGATCGGCGAAATCACCGTCTGACCTTGGCACTCCGGGCGCGACAGCCTCTGGGCCAACAGCCCGCTGGAAGTCGGAAGAAAACCAGGGCTCGGGGGACGCGCCAGTGAACTTCATCAGTGCACCTATCGTCGCAGCCACCGGCCCGAGGCACAACCACACCCGAAGATCCCGCGATGTGTGCCACCCAGCTCCGCCAAACTCGGCGCCTGGCTGGGCTTCAGCCTTCGACGATTCACTCACCGTGGGTAGCGAATGGCCGCGACTCTCGGGGTATGATTTGCGACTAGAGTGGAGCGTTTGGCTGTTCAATTGGCGTTCAACCCTGGCAGACCCCCGCTTCACCACCCCTCGAAAACCCCTGGGGATTGTTGCTGGACTACTGGCGAACGCTATGAGAACGACTAACTTTTGGCTGGCGAGTTCCGAAGGCTGT
Source organism: uncultured Acidimicrobiales bacterium (assembly GCA_937925845.1). Taxonomy (GTDB): domain Bacteria; phylum Actinomycetota; class Acidimicrobiia; order Acidimicrobiales; family CALAML01; genus CALAML01. Next base: position 20,274 of record CALAML010000055.1, read on the forward strand.
AGTAGCGAAAGAAGTCGTTGTTACTCCGCCGGATCGCGACGTCCGGGACTCCAACTGCTCCCGGTTTGTCACGGAGCGTGAATGCAAGTGAGAGGCTGATGGATCAAGACCTCAATGCCCCCGTTGTGGAACTGAATGATTACCTGGCGATTCTGAAGCGTCGCTTGGGTCTCATCGTAGGTTCAGCCTTCATCTTCGCCCTGCTCGGTGGTGTGTGGAGCCAGCTCCAAGAAACGACCTACTCCGCAACGGTGGAGGTGAAGGTTGAGCCGATTCTGATCGACCAGATCGATACCGGAGCGTCACCGGCGAAGTTCATCGACCTCACCACAGAGGTGGAGACCATTCGTTCGCCGCAGGTGGCGGCCATCGCCGCCGAAAAGATGGATATTCAGGAACGGCCGTCGAAGCTGCGAAAGTCCATCGAAGTCTCGCCGGTCGAAGATTCCCAGATCCTCAAGATCCGCTGCACCCGCAACCGGGGTCGCTTGGCCCAGGAGTGTGCACGAAAGTTCGCCGAGGCCTACCGCGATTTCCGGTCAGAGTCGGCAATCCGGCTGATCGACTCCGAGCTCAACGAGTGGACCAAGGAACTGGAGGCGCTTGAAGCTTCCGATGCCGAGGTTGCTGGCGACGCTCGGGGCGAGGGTAACGCCGCCGATGCCGCCTCAGAAATTTTGAAGCAGAACAACCAGGCCCGCATCGGTGTGCGCCAGCGCATCTCCGGCCTAAATGCGCTGAAGGGCCGCGACTACGTGACCTTCCTCGACACCGACCTCAACCAGCCGAGCGCCGTGGCCCATGGTTCGAGTCTGCCGCTCAACGTGCTGATCGGCATGGTGCTCGGCACCCTGGTCGGTGTTGGTCTGGCCTTTCTTCGGGATCGAACCGATGACACCCTTAAGGACTCCGGGGAGTCCCTGGAACGTATGGGCCTGCGGGTCCTTTCCGCCATTCCCCGACCGAGCGGCGGCATCGTGCGGAAACGCAACACCGGCGCCATCGAGGAAGCTGACAGCGCCATCAGTGAGGCCCACCGTCGGCTTCGCTCCAACGTGTTGTTCCTGGCCAACCGCGACAACACCCGGGTGTTGCTGGTGACCAGCCCTCAGGCTGAGTCCGGCATCACCACCGTGACCGCCAACCTCGGTGTCTCGCTGGCTCGAGCCGGTAAGCGGGTGCTGGTAATCTCCGCCGCTCTGCGCAACTCGACCATGCACGAGCTCTTCCGGCTTCCAAACCATCAGGGCCTCTCTACGGTGCTGGAAAACCCACAGTCAGCCAACGCCGTCATCCAGCCCGCCCTCGGCATGTCGCATCTCGGTGTCATGGTGGCCGGCCCCAGTGTTGAACAGCCGGCCGAACTTCTGTCTCGTCCCACTTTTCCCGCCATCATTCGGGGTCAGCTCGATCGCTTCGACCTGATCATCATCGAAGGCCCGCCGGTCCTCGCGGTGTCCGATGCCTTGGCCGTAGCTCCCTACACCGACGGTGTTCTGCTCACCGTCGACAACGAATTCACGACCCGGACCGACGTCCGAAACGCTGTTGAGCAGCTCCGAGCGGTCGGCGGCAACGTCATTGGCTCGGTGCTGCTGAACTCCAAGACGAGTGGCTCCAACGGCGGAGGTTCTCTTGGCGCCGCCCTGCCGAGCGCGGCGGCATTACTCCGCAAGCCCGCAGCATCCGACAACGACACCCCGCCAGCCCCCTCAGCTCCCGCTGCCGCCGATTCTGGCCAGTGGGCTTCACCCGAAGACGCGGCGGTAAACGGCAACGGCCACGGAACCAACCATCCGGCTCCGGATCACCAGAACGGAACAACCGCGGGCCGGGCTCCGGGTGGCATTCCTATCCCACCCCCGCCTGGGGCTGCTTCGGGAGCCAACGTTCCTCACGCCGGTGAGGGCAGCAGTACCCAATGAGTCTCCTCGCGCCTACACCGTCGAAGGCGATTGTCGGTGCGAGCCCCGCCACCAAATCGGGTGTGCTCCTTCGCGCCGACTGGGCCCTCTTTGGCATGATGGGCCTGTACCCGCTGTGGTGGGTACTCGGCGTCCAAATGTTCATGTGGGCCGTCATCCCCAACCTGATGTTGATCTCGGTGCTGATGCGGCCGCCGATCGTCGTCCCCAAGGGCTTCTGGGTCTGGGCCGCTTTTCTGAGCTGGATGGTTGTGTCCGGCACTCAGATCGACACCATCACTCGCATGGCGGTGTTTGTTCTCCGCGCCGGTTGGTATTTTGGCGTGACCGGTTGGATGCTGTTGCTGCTCGACCGGCGGCGAGTGCGCCGCACCGAGGCCATCCTTAAGGTCCTCACGTTGATGTGGATTTTCACCGTTGTCGGCGGCCTCGCCGGCCTGGCGTTTCCGTTCTTTTCCTTTGGCACCCTGGCCCGAGCCGTAATGCCCGGCTTCCTACTCGAAGACCAGTTTGTGTCCTCGATGGTTACCCCCGGTCTGGCCGACGTTCAGGAGGCCGCCGGTGGCACCCCTCGACCGAGGGCCCCGTACGGCTTCACCAACGGTTGGGGCGCGGCGCTGGCGCTCCTGACGCCGTTCGCCATCGCCAGTATCCAGACGCCCAATGTGGGCATCAACAAACGATTCCTACAGATCATGCTGGTCATCAGCGTGATCCCCGGCGTGCTGTCGCTCAACCGTGGCCTGTGGATCAGCCTCAGCCTCGGTCTGATCTACGCCGCTGTCCGCCTTGGCGCTCGAGGCCAGGTGAAGGCCCTGGCTGCGGTGCTTGGCCTCTGTGTTGCGGTGGTCATCGCGCTGTTTGTTACCCCGCTTGGCGATATCGCCACCGACCGAGTCGACAACGGCCACTCCGATGAAGGTCGAGCCAGCCTCTACCAGGAAACGATCAAGAAGGTATCGGAGTCGCCGGTGATCGGGTTTGGCGGGCCCCGTCCCCAGTCCTCGTTTGTCCAGGGTCCGTCTCTCGGTACCCACGGACACCTGTGGTTGGTGTTGATGTCGCAGGGGTTTGTCGGCGCGGCGTTGTACTTCGGTTTCTGCGCCAGCATGCTTTGGCACACCCGAAGTCCGAACACCGCGATGGGATTTTGGGGCCATATCGCCGTGTTTATCGGGATGATCCAGATCTTTTTCTACGGCCAGTTGCCGGTGGAGATTTTCTTTATCTTCTCCGGCGCCATGATCGCCTTGCGCGAATCTGGCGGAGATCGCCGGTCGGCGCGTCAGCGGTGGCGGCCGCTGCCACCTGATACCGCCTTGAGCAGCGCCGCACCGGCGGCCGCCTCGGCGACAGTCTCGACCGGTTCCGGGAAGTCGCTCTTCAGCCGAAGCCAGCCCGCGGCCCCACCACAAACAACCGCGGCACGGCTTCGCGACCGTGCCGCTCTCACCGTCGGCCGTTCCTACGGTGCGCTGGGCGCACCCGCTTCAGCTGCGGCGGCCACCGCCGATACCGGAACCACCCTCTCCCCTCCTGCTCCGGCGCCCGACCCCCAACCGGTGGTTGTGCCCGATCCCCCACCACCCATTGGGCCCGACTCGGATCCGCCACGCTCGACGCCAGCCGGCCACGGTGACGAAGCTGGTGACCACACCGAAACGGGCACCCCCGCCGCGCCAACCACGCCGGCCGCCAAGCGCTCCGAATCGCATCTTGCACCGCCTGCACCGAATCAGGCGCCACCGGGAACTTCCGACGAAACATCCCAATCGGACGGCGAGACCACCGATGAGGCCGAACCGCCAACTGGTCCACGGTCCGGTCCACGTTCGGTCACCCCTGGTCTGTGGAAACGGTCCAAGCCGGGCGAGCGCCAGATCGACACCACCCCGTTGGTCTCGATTGCCCCCCAGCAGGGTTCGGTTGCACCGAACCTGGAACCGGTCGACAGCGACGATCCGTTGGTCTGGCTCAGCTCGATCCTCTTTGGGCCGGAGGCCCAGCGCCAGCTTGTTCGAGGTGCCACCCCACTCGGCCCAAACCAGCGCACCCTGGCTGAGTACCTGGTGCAGGACGAGTCCAACCCGCGCTTCCTGCTCCAGAACCACCGTCGGGCCATGGCCACCGGCGTTCACCGCTACCACGACGCCATGCCCCGGTCATCGCGTCTGCGCAACCGCAGCGCATCGATCGGAGCCCGGACCGGCCTGGCTTCACGCCTTTGGCGAGGTCGGGTTCGCCTGGTCTCTTCCAATCCTCTGGCCGCCGACGGTCGCAGCTCACTCCTCACCCATCTGGCCGAAGTTCTGGGCGAGGACACGGTCTTCACCTCGCTCACGCTCGGGCCGCCGAAGCGGGCCAACCGCAAGCCGGTGATTCAAATGATCCGGCCCGACGGCCAAGTGATCGCCTTCGTAAAGGTTGGCTGGAATCACACCACCCGTGAGCTGGTTCGCAACGAGGTCAGCTGGCTACGGAGCCTCGAAGCCGCCAACCTCACCGCGTTCCAGGTTCCGACCCTGCTCCACTCCGGCACATGGCGCGGTCTCGAAATCGCGGCGATGACCGCGGTTCCGAGCGACGTGCGTTCAAGCCGCGATCCCCACACGCCGCCCCCGGTTCAGGTCTTCCACCAGATCGCCGAACTGGCTGGCATCGAGGAGCACCGGCTGATCCACAGCCACTTCGCCCGCCGCATCGAGAACTACCTCAGACCGTCTCCAGCTCTGGGAACGGTCGTGCGATTCCTCGAAAAGCATCGTGACGAAGACGTCGCCTTCGGAACCTGGCACGGCGACTTCAGTCCCTGGAACATGTCGACCACGGCCAGCGGCCTGCACCTCCTCGACTGGGAATTTGCTGCTCACCAGGTCCCGTATGGCTTTGATTGTTTCCACTTCTTCCTTCAGGTCGCGTTGGTATTGGACCAAAAGTCCGCGGCCGAATCGCTCGATATCGCACGCGCCCAGGGCGGGGCGCTGCTGGTCGAGCTTGGCATCGAACCGGAGAAGATCGATCTGATCTTTGGGTGCTACCTGGCGGAGACCATCGCCAGGTCCCGGTTCCTGGTCTCTGACGGCGAGCCACCACGGTTGGTGCGCTTGGCTGAAGAGGCAGAGTTTCGACTCAAAGAGATCGACGGCACCCGGTGATGACGAGTACCGAAACCCCCACCCCCCAAACTCGTGTCAGAGGTTCGTCATGGCTGACCCCCACAGCTCTACACCACCAAGTAGCCCCGGCGGCGAAGATGAGTTCTCCGCGGACCCCGCGGCCTTGGAGACCACGCCCAACTCCGTCGGGGTTGCGTCGGCGTCTGAATCGAAAGGGCTGTTCCAGCCCATTCCGATAGCCCTCGCCGTCATCGCCATCCTCGCCCTCGGCGTGCTCTTTGTTGCGTGCCGCGGTGGTTCCAACGACGGTGTCGCCGCGCCCGGCAGTGACTCTGACGATCCGTTGGCCTCGGTTACCGACTCCGACGACTCCGACGCAGCCGATTCAGGCTCTGACGATTCCAGCGCTGTCGATTCAGGCGCTGACGACTCGACCGATACTGCCCCCGAGGACCTCTCCGACCCGGATCGCCTCGGCATCGATGACGAGCCACCGCCGCCAGCGTCGGTTCCAAGTGACGTCGAGGGTTCTTTGGCCTGCGCCAAGGTTGAGGCCGCCTTGATCGCCGCCGAATCCGGCGACGTTGATGCCATCGACGCTGAGCTGGCTACGGCTCGCGATCGTCTGACTCAGGCCGGTCCGGTGCTTACCGAGGCGGGCACCAACCTCATTCCGCAGTCGAGTGATGAGGAGGACTGGCAGGCAAATGCCTACGACTTCCTCGACGTGTGCTCGTCGACGGGTTACGAGCCCTTTGTCACCCGACCCGAGGCTGGGGCTGATGGCTGACCCCGTCCGCAGTAAGAATCACCGCCGGGTTACCGCGAGCCACACCGCCAGCGGGCACATCCTTCGTGACCACCGCGCTGGCGCCGATCTTGGCTCCATCACCGATAGTGATCGGACCGATAATCACCGCGTTGGCGCCGATCTCGACGTTGTCGCCGATCACCGGACAGGCACTGTCGGTACCGTCAGCCAGCACCTTGTTGCCGATGACCACGCCGCTGCGCAGAAGGGCGTTGGCTCCAATCACGGTGTGACAGTTCACCACACAACCCTGGCCGTGCTGCACGATCAGACCCGACCCGATGTCGGTCTTGGCCGGCACCTCGATGCCGAGAAACCACTCAACGATCACGCGGTAGGCCACCAGATAGGGAATGCCAGCGAACCATGCGGCTCGGTTGGTGTGCTTCTTTTGGGCTACCGACTGCGCCAGCCGAAACAGCGGCACAACCAACAGCCCCTTACCGTTGCCCATGTTGCGGGCGATATCGGCTCGCAACCAGTCGCCAAGCGGCGCATCGGGGGGCAGCGACTGGCTGTTGATCGAGGTCTCAGCACTCATGTTGTGGGCTCCGGTCGACGAACGGTGGGGCGGGAGATCGGTTGGGGTACTGCGGCCGAGCACTCCCGCTCCTGTGAATCGTTGTCGGCCACTTTGCAGTCTGGCGTAAGTTTTTCGTGACCACGACCTCCCCGCCTCCATCGGGCTCCGCCCCGCCTACGACCCCTGGCAGCAATGGCCAGTTGGCGTCGGTGGCGCGCGGCGGCGCGTTGGCCCTGGCGGGGTCGGTCATCTTTGCCGTCTCGAACTTCCTACTGTTTTTTGTTATCGCCAAGCACTACAACCCTCGGGTCGCTGGTGCCTTCTTCACCGCCACCGCCATCTTCCAAATCTTGACTCGGGTGGCCGAGCTCGGCGTTTCGACCGGCCTGATCCGTACCATTTCAACGGCGCGGGTTCATCGCCAGATGCACCGGTACCGGCCGGTCCTGCAGTGGGCCCTCATCCCGGTTGCCGCCGTCGGTCTGGCTCTGATGCTGGCGGTGTATGGCATGGCCAGCCCAATCGCCGAACTCCTTCCGGCGGACGGAACGCCAGCCGAGGTCGATATCGAGCGATCCCTGATCACCACGTTCTTCCAGCTCCTGGCCCCGTTTCTCCCCATCGCCGCTCTCTACCAAGCGCTGGTAAACGCCACCCGAAGTTTCTCCACGATGAAGCCGTTTGTCGCCATCGAGCGCATCGCCAAGTCGGCGATGCAGCTTCTACTGGTGAGCATCGTCGCCTTTATGTCCGACACGTTTTCCACCGATCTCCTGGTGATCGCGTGGGCCCTGCCGATCCTGCTCTCGTGTATCCCGACCGTGTTCTGGTTTGCCAAGCTCTACCAGAAAGCTCATCGCGGGGTGGCGCCCGAACCGGTGGTCGACAACGCCCGGGAGCAGGTGCGGGCGTTCTGGAGTTTCACCTCGGCCCGCTCGGTCGCCAGCATCGCCCAGAGCGTCGTCCAGTTCATCGATATTCCTCTGGTGGCCCTCTTTGTTGGCGTCGATGAGGCCGGCATCTACGGTGTGGCATCACGTTTTCTCCAGGTCGGCACTTTTGCCAGCTTGTCGGTGTCGCAAGTCATGCAGCCCAAGATCAGCGAGGCCTTCGCCCGCAAGGACCAGGCCGGCGCCGACGAGTTGTATAAGTTCTCGACCGCCTGGTTGGTGTTGATCACCGCCCCCATCTACCTCCTGGTTGCCCTGTTCCCGGAACCGCTGCTCGAGATCTTTGGACCGGAATACGTGTCGGCCCGCGGCGTCCTTGTCATCTTGTCGATGGCAACCCTCTTCGGCTCATTCTGCGGCGCCGCCGACACGGTCTTGATCATGGGTGGCAGTTCCCGTCTCAGCCTGATGAACCTGGTGGTGTCGGCCATCACCAACATCGGTCTTAACGTGTTGCTGCTCAAGGTGCTGGGTTGGGGCATCGAGGGTGCGGCCGTTGCTTGGGCTGTCAGCATTCTGTTGCAGAAACTCCTCCCGGTAAGCCAGGTGATCCGCACCATGTCGTTGAGCCCCTTTGGTACCGCTTCGGTGATCGCTGGGTGGACGGCAATGGCCACTGTTGGTGTCATCGCCCTCGCCGCCCGTGCGATGTTTCCCAACACGCTGCTGGTGGCGGTGGCGGCCGGTATTGCTGGCGCCATCATGTACGCCGCAGTGTTGTCGACCCGCATGCAGGCCACCGGACTCGATATCGCACTCGGATCCTTCAGTCGTTCCGACAAGGGTCGCCGGACTGGAAAGGGCTGAACATGTCCGCACACGTAGAACCCGATGACGCAACGCCGGTCAGCGTGCTCTTTATCGGCGGGGTGGGTCGATCCGGCTCAACGCTGGTTGAACGGCTCGCCGATCAGGTGCCCGGAGTCCACGCCATCGGCGAAACCCATCACCTGTGGGAGCGGGGGATACAGGACAACCAACTCTGCGGCTGCGGTCAACCGTTCGATGCCTGTCCCACCTGGATCGCCATCGGCGAGGCCGCCTTTGGCGGTTGGGATCAGTTGGATCTTGATCGGGTGATCTATCTCCGCCACGCGGTCGACCGCACCCGGCGGGTGCCCGAACTGCTGAAGCCGGGGTCGAAGCGGGCCGACATCGTTGAGTACTGCGACATTCTCTCTCGCTACTACCGGGGCGTTCGTGACGTCACCGGCGCCGACCTGATTGTCGATTCGGCAAAGAACCTCTCCACCGCGGCCCTGCTCCGGCTGGTGCCAGGTATCGACCTACGGATCGCCCATGTCGTCCGTGACAGTCGTGGGGTGGCCTACTCGTGGACCAAGAAGGTGAAGCGCCCGGAAGTGGACGGCTCTGCAGGCACCGCTGAGGCCGAGTTCATGCCCGAATACCATCCCGCCTACCCGGCCTTTCGCTGGTTGACCGACAACGGCGGTTTCGAGGTTCTGGCCCGGCTCGGCACGCCGATGGTGCAGCACCGCTACGAGGACTTCCTTGAGCGACCCCGGGAAATTCTTGGCGAGATGTTGGCATCGACGCCGGCAGCCGACGCCGATCTGAGCTTTATCGATGGTGACACCGCGAGCCTGGACGGGCCGGTGCATTCGGTCTCGGGCAACCCGATGCGCTTTCAAACCGGCGACCTGGTGCTGCGCCTCGACGACAAATGGGCTCGTGAGTTGGACACCGGCCTGCAGCGCCTGGTGACAGCCATGACCTTCCCGCTGCTGGCCCGCTACAACTATCCGCTGCGTGGGCACCCAGCCAGCGGCAGCTCATCTGCGCCATCAACCTCGACACCGACACCTTCAACCTCAACACCTTCAACCTCGACAGCGGCACCGCCGGCGACCAATGGAGCGTCGACCAATGGATGAGAGCCTCTCCCCCTCCGCCACCATCGACATGCCCGATCCGCTCCCGGAGCTCACCCCGTACGGCGGGCGGCCTGTGGCACCGGTTGGAGCCTCGGCCAAGCTGAACGAGGTGGCCAAAAAGGCGCTGCGGGCCTACGGCACCGCCACGGCTGCGGTCCGACCGGGACCGGACTTCTTGGTGGTCGGAACCAAACGGGGCGGCACGACCTCGATGTTTAACTACCTGCTGGCCCACCCGCAGGTGTTGCCGCTGTTCCCGCCGCCGGAGAAACGCAAGGGCGCCTACTTCTTCGACGTAAACGTCACCCAGGGCCGCTCCGAGAGCTGGTACCGGTCCCACTTTCCGTCGGTTGCCGCCCGCACCGTGCGCGACCGAATGGCCGGCGCCAGCCACATCGTCGGCGAAGCAACTCCCTATTACCTTTACCATCCGCACGCGCCGCGGCGGGCCCAGGCCATGCTTCCGAACGCCAAGATTGTGATGCTGTTGCGCAACCCCGTCGACCGGGCCTATTCGCATTGGAAAGAGCGCAGTCGCCAGGGAGTGGAGTACCTGGACTTCGAGGATGCCATCGCCGCCGAAGCGGGCCGACTCGCCGGTGAAATCGAGCGGCTGGAGGCGGTACCCAGCTACTACAGCTTCGCCCATCAGCATTACAGCTATGTCGATCAGGGTCGCTACAGCGCTGGCGTTCGTCGCTGGCTCGAAGCGTATGATTCCAGCCAGGTGCTGATTCTTCGCAGCGAAGACTTCTACGCCGAGCCTGCCAAAACGCTGGCCCGCACCCAGGAATTTCTTGGTATCGATACCTTCGATCCGGGCGGCTACAAGAAGTGGAACTTCCATCAGGCGCCGGAGATGAACCCGGATCAGCTGAGCCGTTTGGCCGACCTGGTCCGCGATGACGTAGCCGAGCTTGAGGCGTTGTTACACCGCGACTTCCAATGGGATTTGTAGGGAGCGGAATCAACGCGGCGTCACCGACGGCGGGGACCGTCATGGCACACTGGTTCTGATGACAGCGACGGCATCATCGGAGGCAACGCCTGAGTCAGCGCACTCCGGCGAGCCATCCGAGCAATCCACCGGGCCAACCCACTCCGCCAAACGAGCGACGCTGGGCCATTTGCCAGGGCTCGACGGTCTGCGGGGCCTGGCCGTGGTGGCCGTCGTGCTCTACCACAAGGGCTACGACTGGGCGACGGGCGGCTTCCTCGGCGTCAGCACCTTCTTTACCCTGTCGGGCTTTTTGATCACCGCGCTGTTGATGCTGGAGCATCGTTCGACCGGCCGCATCGACCTGGTGGCCTTCTGGGGGCGGCGCGCTCGCCGCCTGCTACCGGCGTCGTTCCTCACCTTGGCTGGTGTGGTCGCCTACGGCTGGCTTGGTAACGCCGACATCGATCTGGAGGCGCTTCGGGGCGATGTGGCCGCCGCCCTTCTGTATGTCGCCAACTGGAGGGCCTTCTTCGAACAGGAGAGCTACCTCTCGCTCTTTACTGCGCCCTCGCCGCTCGACCACTTCTGGTCGCTCGCCATCGAAGAGCAGTTCTACGTCGTCTTTCCGCTGATCGCAGCGGCCCTGCTTGGTCTCTCGCAGCGACGGCGGTCATCGATGCTGCGCCACGCGCTCGCACTCGGCATCGGACTGCTGATCCTGGCCAGCGTGGTCGCAACGGTGCTGACCGCCACCGACGATGGCTCCAGCCCGGTGTACTACAGCACCTTTACCCGGGCCGGCGAGATCCTCTTTGGCGCTGCTCTCGCCGCCTTCATCACCCACCGTTTCGACACCGGCGGCCAGGCGGAGAAATCGCCGACCCGACGGGCCCTCGGCTGGGGTGGCTTGGTCGCCCTCGCGGTGCTGCTCCTTGGCTATTCCCAGCTCAGCTTCAGCACCGAGTGGCTTCATCGGGGCGGCTTCTTTGGTGTGGCCGCAGTATCAACAGCCGTTGTCGCCTCGGTCGCCCTCGGTCAGGGCGGTATCAACACCGTCCTGTCGGCGGCCCCACTCACCGCGCTGGGCAAGATCAGCTACGGCATCTATCTGGTGCACTGGCCGGTGCTGCTCTACCTCAACGACGAGCGAACCGGCCTCCGGGGCTGGGCCCTGCTGGCCCTGCAGGTGGCGGTCATCCTCGCCGTGGCCGTCGTCAGCTTTGTGGTCGTTGAAACGCCGATCCGGCGCCGGCGGGTCATCTCACCGCGCCTGGGTGGTTGGCTGATTCCCATCACCGGGTTGGCTATCTTCGCCTTCGCCGCCCTGGTGGTGCCGGGGGTGTTCAGCGGCAGCGACCTTGATGTCGCCCGTGGGCCGCTCGATCGCGCTACCACCGCGACATCGGCCAATCCTGAAGCAGCCGATACCGATGCCGAGGCTGAGGGGGGCTCCGATGGGCGCACCGCTAGCTCGACCGATGACGTCCCTGAAGTCGCCGACGGATCCGGTTCCGTGGCTGCGCCCAGCAACGATCCCACGCCCGAGCCCGTCCCGGTTTCGGCCGAGCTGGCGGCCAAGCGGGCCTACCCCGACACCGACTGTTTTCGCCGGGGCGAGGAGTACTCGGGGTTTGATGTGATCTCGGATCTCGGCACCGATCTGCCCAAGGTGATGCTCGTTGGCGATTCGGTGGCCTGCACCCTCGGCCAGGGTCTGGCCCCGTGGGCCCGCGATCGCCAGAGCCTGACGGTGCTGAACAACGGCACCCTGGGCTGCGGCATTCTCCGGTTCGGGGATCTTCGCAGTCGTTTCATCGACGACGAGCCGGTTTCGCCGGTGTGTGACTGGGGCCAACGATGGCAGGACCAGGTCGACGCCTTTGATCCCGATCTGACCGTGGTGTTGAGCGGCGCGTGGGACGTCCATGACCGCCGGCTTCCCACCGGAGGCGACTGGCAGGCCCCCGGCGATCCGGCCTTCGACGAGTTTCTGCGGTCTGAGGTCGAGACGGCCCTGGCGGCTCTGACCTCGGGTGGAGGCCGGGTCGCGTGGCTCACCAGCCCTCCGATCGAGCTCGGACGCAACGCTCCCCAAATCGAGGGGCCGTGGCCGGCCAACGATCCGGCTCGGGTGGAGCGGCTCAACCAGATCATCGTCGAGGTGGTGGAGGCGGAACCGAACGCCGAGGTGATTGACCTGGCCGCCTACACTGCGGCCCGCGACGGCGGCGCCTTCGACCCGGACTTTCGGAATGATCGGGTGCATTTCACCGAGGCTGGCGCCCAGGAGGTTGCCGGTTGGCTCGGACCTCTACTCGAAGAACGACTGGTCGGACGCTAAGCCCATCCGACCTCGCTCGGTCAGACCGCCGACACGCGTTTTTGACATACTGCTAGGCTGAGGTTCGGCCGGTTTGGTCACTGTTCACCCACGTCTGTCGTTTCGACTGAACCAGCAAACCAACCCATGCGACTCGCCACTGTCGTGGGGTAAACTACATTGCTTACGAGCTGGGGAGAGCGGCCGTGACCGCAGAGGCCCGACAGAGGAACCGGACGAGCGTGCAACTGGACTTACAGGGTTCCGTGCGGCTCGCTGGTCGCACCGGAAACA
>CALAML010000056.1 GCA_937925845.1 uncultured Acidimicrobiales bacterium
GCTGATCCCCGCTGACGATCGAAATCCGGCCGGGCATCAGCATCGAACGAATCGCCACCCACGAAATAGGGGGCCAGCCGCTTTTCCAAGTCATCAATCCCGTCCACAAGACAAGTGTGGGCTACAAACCGGCCCGGCGAAAGGGTCGTTCGGCCTAATCCCGACCCGTCTACCCACGGCTGCACTTCACGACACCGGCGAGCATCAGCAAGGCACCGGCCCACCCTGCACCAGTAGGGTCGGGGCATGAACCGACTCGATGGCAAGATCGCACTCATCACCGGTGGCGCACGGGGCCAGGGGGCGGCCGAAGCCGAACTCTTCGCCGAGGCCGGAGCCACCGTCATCATCACCGACGTGCTCGACGACGAAGGCAAAGCCACCGCCGACCGACTCGGCGACGCGGTGAGCTACCGCCACCACGACGTTTCGTCCGAAGAGGAATGGCAGGAAACCGTCGACGCCATCGTTGAGGAACACAGCCGCCTCGACATCCTGGTGAACAACGCCGGCATCTTCCGCACCGTCGCCCTCGAGGACACCTCCCTCGACGACTGGAACCAGATGCTGCTGATCAACCAAACCGGCGTGTTCCTCGGCATGCGGACCGCCGCGCCAGTGATGCGGGCCCAGGGTTCCGGCAGCATCATCAACATCTCCTCCATCGCCGGATTGACCGGTGCCGCCATGGCCTTCGCCTACGGCGCCACCAAGTGGGCGGTGCGAGGCATGACCAAATCGGCAGCCCTGGACCTGGCGCCCCACGGCGTGCGGGTGAACTCCGTGCACCCCGGCATCATCGACACCGCCATGCTCCAGGAGTTCAGCGGCGACCAAAGCCTGATCGAAGCCCAGATCCCCCTCGGCCGGGTCGCCCAATCCGAAGAGGTCGGCCGCCTCGTCCGTTTCCTCGCGTCGGACGATGCGTCGTACTGCTGCGGCCAGGAGTTCACCGTCGACGCGGCCATGACGTCGTAGAACCGTCTCCCGCCCCCGCCGCGCAAATGTCGGTCGAGGACGCGACTCAGTCGCGCCTGGAACCGACATTACGGTTGGTTGGCTTCGCCGAGTTCCCGGGCCCGGCTGAAGACGGCGTCGAGCATGTCCTCGGTCAACTTGCCGGTGAAGGTGTTCTGCTGACTCACGTGATAGCTGCAGATCAGGGTGAGGCCGTCGCGAACCGGCACTTCCACCCCATGACCAAACTTGGGGCGGGGCTTCACACCGAAGAACGACGTCATGGCCTGGTAGGCGAACTGTCCGAGCACCACCACCGCGGCCACGTCGGTGAGCTCGGCCAACTCCCGCTCCAAGAACGGCGCACAGTTGTCGCGCTCGGCCGGTGTCGGCTTGTTGGCCGGTGGCGCGCACCGCACCGGGGCGGTGATAAATGCACCCCTCAGCTTCATACCGTCGTGGCGATCAGTACTCTCTGGCTGATTGGCAAAGCCGGCGCGGTGCAGGGCCCGGTAGAGCCAGTCGCCGCTGCGGTCCCCGGTAAAGACCCGGCCAGTGCGGTTGGCGCCATGGGCCGCCGGAGCCAAACCAATTACCACCACCGTGGCTTTCGGGTCGCCGAAACCGGGCAGCGGCTTCCCCCAGTAGGTGTCGTCGCGATAGGCGGCCCGCTTGGTGGCCGCCACCTCCTCGCGCCACTCCACCAGCCGAGGACAGGCCCGGCACTCGACCACCTCGGCATCGAGCACCTTCAGACGCTTGCGACGACCCGTGATCCCAGACACGGCTCGGAAGCTATCAGGGCTCCGAGTCGGGCCCACAAACCGAAATGTCGGTGCTAACCATGAAATATTCACGTTCAGCGCCGACATTTCGGGGTTTGGTGCGGCGGTGCCTCGGCTGCGGGGCGGGACCGGCGTTGCATTAGGGTGACCCCAATGGCGAAGTCAACAAAGCCCACGATGATCCTGCTGGTCCGGCACGGTCAAACACCCACCACCGGCCAAGTGCTCCCCGGACGGGCCCCGAACCTCCACCTGGGCGACCGCGGTCGGGAACAGGCCGAGCGGGCCGGTGAGCGCATCGGGGCGCTGAAGAAGGTGGCGGCGGTCTACGCCTCACCGATGGAGCGCACCCAGGAAACCGCAGCACCGATCGCTGCGGCCCGCGGCCTTGAGGTGCTGACCGAACCCGGCCTCATCGAGTGCGACTTTGGCGACTGGACCGGCCGCAAGCTCGGAGCCCTTCGCAAACTCAAGGCCTGGGAGACGGTGCAGAAATACCCGTCCGGCTTCCGATTCCCCGGCGGCGAATCGTTCATCGAGATGCAGAGCCGCATGGTCGATGCGCTGGCTCGCATCACCGCCGACCACCCCGGCCAAACCGTGGTGGCGGTGTCGCACGCCGACACCATCAAAGCGGCTGTAGCCCACGCCACCGGCACCCACCTCGACCTGTTCCAGCGCATCGTCGTGTCGCCCTGTTCAATCACGGCGATCCTCTACACTGCGACCGGCCCGGTCGTACTGTCGGTCAACTCCACCGGCGACGACCTGACCACCCTCGTCCCCTCCTGAAGCGAACCCATGGCCACCTTTGAATTCGATTCCGTAGATCGCTTCACCGCCGGCACCGTTGGCGAACCCGGCGCCCGAGTGTTCTACCTCCAAGCCGTCGTCGGCACCGAGGTGGCCTCGTTCCGCCTCGAAAAGCAACAGGTCCAGGCGTTGGTCGACTACCTCGCCGGGCTACTCGCCGACCTCCCCCAGGCCCCCGAAGACGAGGTGCCGACCGAGATCGATCTGGTGGAACCGGCCATCGAGGAATGGGTTGTCGGCTCTATCGGCATCGCCTACGACGAAGACAACCAGCGCTTCGCCCTTCTGTTGGAAGAAGTCGGCGCCGACGATGAAGGATTTGGCGAAGAAGCTGGCCGGGCGCGCATCGGACTGTCGATCGGCCAGGCCACCGCCCTGGTGCCGCACGCCGCGTCGCTGCTCGACGCCGGACGCCCGCCGTGCCCGCTCTGCAATCGCCCCCTCAACCCCGATGGCCACCGCTGCGCCCGGTTGAACGGCCACGGGGTCCACTGAGTCGGAGCGACGTGGGGGCGAACGACGCCAACAAACCGAGCGACACCGGCACCGAATCGAGCACCGACGGTCGCGGCGCGTCTACGGATAAGGGCGCGGGCGAAGGAGCCCGGCCCGGTCGTAGCCAACAGCAGGCCATCGCCCGGCGACTGAAGACCGCCAACTTCGAGATCGAGGGGCGGATGCCCTACAGCTCCAACGGCACGTTCCTAGTCACCCTGCTCGACCACGCCGAAGCTCCGGCAGCCACATCGGGCGCCGATGAGACCGGCAGCGGCAGCGGTAACGCGGGCCAGAAGGCCGGGGATTCCGCGGCCGCTGATAGGGCCAGGACTGCCGGCGACACCGACCGCGACAAGATAGGCGCCAACCCCGCGACCGCCTCCGACGACGACAAGAGCTCCAGCAGTCGGTCGGCCGGGAGCGACAACGACAACGCCGCGGAAACCGACACCAGCGGCCAGCCCGAGAGCTCAGCCAGCGAGTCCGACGACTACGACCAGTACTTCGAAGACGATGAGTACTACGAAGACGAGTACTACGACGAAGACGATGAGCCGGGCGAGACCCGCGAGGTCGACCTCGAAGACGGACGGCTCCGGGCCATCTACAAGCCGCTGCGCACCGAACGTCCGCTCTGGGACTTCCCCGAAGGCCTCTACCGCCGTGAGGTAGCCACCTACGAAATGTCGGCATGGCTCGGCTGGGACATCATCCCCACCACCGTCGAAGTCGACGGCCCGCTCGGCCCGGGATCGGTGCAACGGTTCATCCAGGCCGACTTCTCCAAGCACTACTTCAACCACCTCGACGACGAAGCGCTGCACCCCCAGCTACAAACGCTCTGTGCCCTCGACCTGTTGACCAACCAGACCGACCGCAAGGGCGGCCACTGCCTCATCGACGCCGACAACCACATCTGGGGCATCGACAACGGGCTCAGCTTCCACGCCGAATCCAAAGTGCGCACCGTGATCTGGGACTTCGCCGGCCAACCAATCGCCGATGACCTCCTCGAAGACCTGGCCCGCCTCGTGGACCAGGGCGTACCGGACTCCGTCGGTGACCTGCTCGATGACAACTTCGAACGAGACGCCCTGCTCCAGCGAGCCCGGGCCCTGATCGACGCCAAAGTGTTCCCCTACGACCACACCGGCCGCCGCTACCCCTGGCCCATGATCTGAGCCGGCACCCTCCGTTCCGGCGAAATGTCGGAAGCTGACGCGCATAATGAGGCCCAGCTTCCGACAATTCGGCTGTAGCGGCTACTTCGACTGAAAACGGAAGAAGCCGGGCCTTTCGGCCCGGCTTCGTCAACTACTTCGCGGCTGTTGTCAGCCGTTGCCGAGCTGTTCGAGCAGCTGAGGCAGAACCTTGTGCACGTCGCCGACGATGCCGAGATCGGCAACGCTGAAGATCGGTGCTTCGGGATCCTTGTTGATAGCGATGATCGTCTTCGAACCCTTCATGCCCACCATGTGCTGGGTGGCACCGGAGATTCCAGCGGCGATGTAGACATCGGGCTTCACGACCTTGCCGGTCTGACCCACCTGGTAGCTGTAAGGCACCCAACCGGCATCGACGATGGCTCGGGACGCACCCGGAGCACCACCGAGGCGCTTGGCCAGGCTCTCGATCATGTCGAACTTCTCCGACTCGCCCAAGCCACGGCCACCGGAAACCACAATGGCGGCCTCGTCGAGCTTCGGACCATC
>CALAML010000057.1 GCA_937925845.1 uncultured Acidimicrobiales bacterium
GTCGTTGTCGAAGATCACCAGGCCACCGAAGCCAAACCCACCGATTTCGACGGTGCCGGGGGTGTCGGCGGCGGCCTCGAACCCGATGAGCACCGCCTCGTTCTCCTCCGCCAACTCGTCGTCGATGATGCCGACGGTCACCATGGCCTCGGTTTGACCCGGAGCGAAGGTGACGGTGCCGGTCATGTCGTCGAAGTCGTTGGCAGCATCGCTGCGGAACCCGATCAGGCGGTAGTTCATGGTGACCTGGTAGTCGACGGCCTCGTTCAAGCGAGCCGGGATCTGGCCGCCGCCGATGTCGCCCTCAGTGGTGAATCCGACTCCGGGCAACAGCACCAGGTCTTCGCCCGCGGGCGTCGTCGGGGCCTGATCGGCGAATTGGACCGGTGTCGAGACCAGCGGATCGGTCTGTAGAGCCAGGAAGGCGGAGACCACACAGGTGGCTTCAGGCGCAGTGCAGTCCACGGACCCTCCGGCCATACCACTGGCGAAGGTGGACCGGAGCGGGATCTCAACCTCGACCCGGCCCTGGTCGTCGGATTCGGTGAAGAGTGTGTCGCCGGGCGGGATGGCACAGCCCGCGGTGGTGCTGGCCGCCGACTCGCACTGGGTGATGGCGACCAGGGTCGGCAGCGTAAAGCCCTCGACCACCACCGTTACCCGTTCTTCCTGAGCCAGGCCGGTCGAGGGAGAAACAGTCATCGTCAGTGGTGGGGTCTCACCGAACTGGATCGGCGACCGGAACAGCTGCTCGTTGTTGGTCGTGGGGTCGGTAAACACCACTAAGTCGCAGCCGCCAGCCTCGCAATCGATGGCTTGGCTGCTGCCTGTCTCGGTGCGGGCAAAGACCTCGATAGTCAGAAGGAATATTCCATCCTCGACTGTCACCTCGGCGAGCGAGGTGGTCAGAGCACATCTGAACACCATGTCGAAAGCGTTGGTGGTGGGGACCGATGCCGGACAAAGCAAGACGCCGACACCCTCAGCATCCACGTTGGTTCCCGCGATCTCTATCCGGTCACCGTCGACTAGCCCGACGTTGGGGCTGACTACGATCTCCGGAATTGGTGGCCGTGGGGTGGTGGCGTCGAAGGAAAGGGTTGGAGACTGTGCCGAATCGCGCTGATCGTTGGCGGTGACAATAACGACACAGTCAGCCTCGGTAGCGCAGTCAATAAGGTCGTCGATTTGTGAGGAGCGACGGATGAACCGTCGAAGGTCGAGCTCGAGAACAAACGACCCATCGGCGGTGATCCGGTCGGACCCGGCCTGGCGGCACCGGATGAAGTCACCGCTGTTGTTGCTGTCGATGGAGCCTGCGCACTGCTGAGCCGAGATGAAGGTGCCGGCCGGCCAGACATCACCTCGGGCCACGACCGTGGCCGTTGCTGGCAGGTTGGTGTTGGCGTCAAGGGCGAACTCAAGCATTGGCACCTCGACAGCTGGATCGAAGCTCAGCGGCACCTGGAGGGACTGTTCGCTGGCGAAATCTTCGACCTCCAGCACACAGGCCTCCGCAGCTGATGCGCAGTCGAAACCATCCACGAGAAACCGGCGGACGGTCACCTGAAACGTTTGAAGGCCGAAGCCGAACCCGCGGGTGATCACACCGGAGAATCCTGTCTGGTTTCGGCAGTCGCTTCCCGAACGACACTGCCGGAAGGAGATGTCCGGCATGCGATTGGATTGTTCGACCCGGGCGGTCAACACCTGTCGGTCAACGAGGTCGGTGGTCGGGTTGACGGTGAAGTTCTCGATGGGGCCGTCCGGGGCATTGGGATCAAAAGTGATGGCGCGATCGCCAAGTGGCGCTTCGTCATCACCAAAAAGGGTGACGACACAAGGCGATTCAGCGCAGTCGCGGTCCTCGCCGTTGCGGGTTCGGATGGTGGAGCGAAGGATTATCGGGGCGTTGAAGGTGCCGTCGTCCTCGGCAGAAAAGGGCTGGAGGTTGAACGGGTCGCAGTCCTCGAAGGTTGTCGGGTTCGGAATGCACTGCGCCACACCAAAGGTTTGGCCGGGTTCCAGGCCGCGCCCCGAGACGGTGGCCTGCACCCCGCGTCCGAGGTTGGTCGATGGCGTCACCTCAAAGGTCGGATCCTGGGGTTCGGCCTGCGCGTCGACCCCAGTGGTGGCCGTGGTGGTGAGGATCGCGCTGGCCATCGCTACCGCAAGAACGGCACGGCCCATTCGGGAGACGAGGTGGTGAACTTCTGGCTTGCCATTGTGGCCCCCAAGGAGAGGAACGGCCGATCGGCGGGCACGATCGGGTGTGAGACAGGTTCTTTGAGACAGGTTCTTTGAGACAGGGGTCACGTCGGGTGCGACGCAGCGAAGTTGAGCCAATGCCAGGGATCAGCGGATCCTGCTCAGACGCTGAAGCGGATTCGATTGGCGCCATACTGGTGGCATGTCTGAGTCGTCAATGTCAGAGTCGTCACCGTCTGAGTCGTCACCGCCGGAGGTTGCTGCCGGTGAAGCAGTGGTCTATTCGGTTCCCGAGATGAGCTGTGACCATTGTGTGAACGCCATCACCGGTGAGGTTTCGGCCGTCGACGGGGTGACCGATGTGGTGGTCGATCTGGCCACCAAACTGGTGACCGTTACCGGTGGTGCGCCCGACGCGGTGGTGGCTGCCATCGACGAGGCCGGTTTCGATATCGCCGAGTAGGCGCAGAGATAGAGCCGAGCAGAATCCCAGGGCCGTGGCGCCGGTCAGAATTGGTGGTCGGGCGCCAACGAGCGTGCGACCATGGATACCAACACAAGCTCGGGGGATTTGAGATGGCAGTTTCGATCGCTGACGGTTCGACCTACGCCGATGGCCGGGTGATCGACGACTGCGATGCCCACATCATGGAACCGCCCGGATGGCTGGCTTCGTTTGCTCCGACGTCGGTGGCTGACCGCTTGCCGGTGATGGACATGGGTGTACCCGAGTTCACCGAGACCATCGCCCGCGGTGCCAACCATCTGGCCCAGCGCCGTAGCGATCCGGCCGCGGCCGATGCGGCGGTGGCCGAGTTCATGACCATGCCCCGCAAGGGTTGGGGTGCCTTCGGCGATCACGACCCGGTTGAGCGCACCGCCACCCTCGACCTGTTGGGGTTCCGGTCTCAGGTGGTGTTCCCCACCGGGTCGTTCGCTCAGGCGCTGGCTGCACCCGACGACATCTTTGATGACGCGGTGATGGCTATGAACCGCGGTATGGCTGCGTTCTGTGACACCGACCCCCGCCTGTTGGCCGTCGCTTACATTCCGTTCCGGGACAACCCCGAGACGGCCCTGCGAATGTTGGCGGCCGCTATCGACGACGGTGCCGCGACGGTGATGATCGATATGGTGCCCCGCCGCGACGACCCATCCCACACCCATCCCGATTTCGATCCGGTTTGGGCCGCCATCGCCGAAGCCGATCTCACCGTGATGCTCCATATCGGCCTCGACAATGCCTGGAAGCCGCTGCGGCCGAGCTTCTTCAACAACGGTCGTGAGCTGCCAAACTTCCGCAGCGATGCACCGGGCGACGCGCTGTCGTATCTGGCCATCGGGTATCCGGCCGAGTTGTTTATCGGTTCGATGGTGTTCGATGGCGTGCTTGATCGCCACCCCAACCTTCGCTTCATCAGCGCCGAGTTGGGGGCTACGTGGGTGCCGAGCTATCTGCATTTCATTGACAACGCGGCCCGCAGCTTTCGCCGGTTGCAAGACCTGAGCCATCTCACCATGTCGCCGTCGGACTACGTGCGCCGCCACTTCTGTTTCTCCCCCTTCGCCGGTGAGGACGTGGGGTTCATGATCGACAGCGCCGGTCCAGAGCTGTTTCTGTTCAGCTCCGACTATCCCCACCATGAGGGCACCGACGACCCGATCGGTCGCTTCGAGCGCACGATGGAAAATGTGGAGGCGGTCGACGACGACGCCCGCGACCTCTTCTACAGCGGCAACTTCCGCCGCCAGTTCCGCTCCCCCCATCTCCCGGCCTAGAACCGGCCCGCATCGCCATCTGACCCGCACGGGAGCGCCACGGGACGTACCCAGTGACAAGGCCGGGTTGCGTGCACTATTGTCTCTGGTAGCGGCTGGTGGCTGCTCTCAACGTTGGTTCTGGCTGATTTCGCCCGGCCCGCGTTCATACTTCCGTCCCCCCCGGAGAGTTGTATCTCATGCGATCTTCAAAGTTGTCCTTTGCCCTGTTTGCTCTTATCGCGACCCTTGCCGCGATGTTGGCGCCGCTTCCCGCTTCCGCTCAGGCGGCACCGGTGGCGCCGGCGAACTGCTCGGTGTCTCGCTCGGCCAACTCCGCCACGGTCACCTGGACCCGTGCCGCCAATGACAATGCCGGCGCCTTTGTGGTGTTCCGCAGCCGCAACGGCGGTGAGTTCTTTTGGGCTGGTCGGGTCAACGCTCCGGCTACCAGCTTCACCAACAGTGGTCTGTCGTCGAGTTCCACCTACGCCTACCAGGTTCGGGCCCGCAACTCCGCGAACCAGTTGAGCGACCCTCGCGCCTGCGCCGACGGCGGCGGTGGTGGTGGCGCGGGCACGCCGGTGGCGCCGGCGAACTGCTCGGTGTCTCGCTCGGCCAACTCCGCCACGGTCACCTGGACCCGAGCCGCCAGCGACAACGCCGGTTCGTTTGTGATTCGTCGCAGCCGTGATGGCGGTCAGTTTTTCTGGGCCGGTCGGGTAAACGTTCCGGCTACCAGCTTCTCCAACAGCGGTCTGTCGTCGGGCTCGGCCTACAGCTACCAGGTGCAAACCCGGAACTCGGCTAACCAGTTGAGTGCGGTCCGAAACTGTAGCGGCGGTGGTGGTGGCGGACCGTCAACTCCGGTCGCGCCGAGTTCGTGTTCGGTCTCTCGCACCGGCAACACTGCGTCGGTCACCTGGAGTCGTGCCGCCAACGACAACGCCGATTCGTTTGTGATTCGTCGCAGCCGCAACGGCGGTCAGTTTTTCTGGGCCGGTCGGGTGAACGCTCCGGCCACCAGCTTCTCCAACGACAGCCTGTCGTCATCGTCCACCTACACCTACCAGGTGCAGACCCGGAACTCGGCCAGTCAGCTGAGCTCGCCCCGGGACTGTTCGAACGCCAACAACCAGAGCGTGGACCGGGTGCTGCACATCAGCGTCGATGGTCTTCGCTCCGATCATGTGACCTCGGCCATCGCTCCGAACATTCTGCGGCTCGCCAACCAGGGCGCCCGCACGATGAACGCCCGGACCGATCGCAACACCACGGTCACTCTGCCGAATCACATCGCTCAGGTCACGTCGCGTCGGGCGCTCGGTGGCGATGGCTTTAACGTCACCTTCAACGACGACAACGGCTCGACGATCCACGCATCGGCCGGTTTCTACGTGGCTTCGGCCTTCGACGTTGCCCACGACAATGGCCTTGAGACCTTCGCCCTGGTGGGCAAGGACAAGTTCAACATGTTCGATCGCACCTGGAACGGGACCAACGGCGCCCCCGACACCACCGGTGTAGACAATGGCCGTGACAAGATCGACACGTTCAGCAACATCGGCAGTATCAGCGGACAACAAACGGCGATGCTGAACCACTTCGCCAACGGTCCGGCCGACTACATCTTCTGGCACATGCCAGCACCTGATGGTTTCGGTCACCAGTTCGGCTGGAACTCGGCCGAGTATGACGATGCCGTTCGCCGCTCCGACGCCTCGATCGGTCAGGTGCTGAACGTGATCGCCAACGATCCGGCGCTGGCCTCCTCGACTGCGATTGTGCTCACCTCCGATCATGGCGGCGTAAGCAGTGGCGCAAACGCCCACTCCGACTTCCTGGATCAGCGCAACTACACGGTGCCCTTCATCGTGTGGGGTCCGGGCATCTCGGCCGCCAACCTGTACTCGATCAATGGCGAGGTTCGCGCCGATCCGGGCACGAGCCGTCCCCTTGAAACCGGCACCCAGCCGGTTCGCAACGCCGAAGCCGGCAACACCTCACTTCAACTGCTCGGCCTCCCAGCCATCCCCGGCTCCCGCTACAACGGAAACCTCAACCTCCGAGTGCGCTAAGCCGGGTTCTTCCAAGATCTGTGACGCCCAGCGCGCCGTTTTTGGCGCGCCAGGCGTCACAAATCTTGGTTTTGGGCGAGCTTGTTTTGGGTGAGCTTGGTTTTGGCCGAGCTTGGTTTTGGCTCGACGCTGGTCGGGCGGGACGCGAAACCTGTCGTTCACAATTGCGACATCGGGGTGAAACGCGCGTGTAGCGGAGCGTTCATTCGAGGGGAACAGAGCAGAAACGAAGGCCTCTTAGGTTGGCATTCGTTGGTGAAAGCCAGCTTGGTTGAACCCAGCTTGGTTAAGCCAGCATCGTCACTCGCAGACCTGGAGGGTCCTCGAAATGTTTCGCAAGTCCGTGTTCCTCGGCGCAGCAGGTTTGCTGTCGGTTCCGTTGCTCGCTTCTCCCGCCGTTGCTCAGGATGAGGCCGGCGTGATCGAAGGCGCCTCGCAGGTGGTGCTCGACAACATCTTTATCTTCCTGGCCGCGGTCCTGGTGCTGTTTATGCAGGCTGGTTTTGCCTTGGTGGAGTCGGGTCTGACCCGGGCCAAGAACGCCTCAAACATCATGATGAAAAACATGATGGATGCCTGCATCGGCATTCTTGTGTTTGCCGCGGTGGGCTACTCGATCGCCTACCCGGGCGACTTCAACGGCTGGGTTGGTTTCGCCCAGTTCGGAGTGGCCGACTTCATGACCATCGAAGCCGCCTCCGGGTTGATCCCGAGCGTCGACTTCTTCTTCCAGGCCGTCTTTGCCGCCACCGCGGCCACCATCGTGTCCGGTGCCGTGGCTGGACGCACGCAGTTCCGGGGCTACCTCCTCTACTCGCTTGTACTTACGGCGTTGATCTACCCGATCGTGGTCTCCTGGCAGTGGGGTGGCGGCTGGTTGGCCGAGCGCGGCTTTGTCGACTTCGCCGGATCCGGGCTGGTGCACATGGTTGGTGGCATCGCAGCGTTGATGGGGGCAATCATCATCAAGCCCCGGCTGGGCAAGTTCGGCGCCGACGGCAAGCCCAACGCCATGCCTGGGCACAGCATGCCGCTTGCCATTCTTGGTGTGATGGTTCTCTTTGTGGGCTGGTTTGGTTTTAACCCCGGTTCGCAGCTGGCCGCCGACCTTGCCGTTCCGGTGTTGGCTGCGCTCACCGCCTTTGCCGCCGCCGCTGGTGGTGCGGCGGCCATGGTTACCTCGTGGGCCGTGCTGAAGAAGCCGGATGTTTCGATGACCGGCAACGGCATGCTCGCCGGCCTGGTGGCGATCTGTTCCGGTATCGGCGACATGACTCCGGTCGGCACGCTGATCACTGGTGCCGTCGCCGGCACGATCGTGGTTGTCGCCGTGCTCGGCATCGAGCGTATGGGCATCGATGATCCGGTCGGAGCCTTCTCGGTCCACGGTGTTTGTGGCTTCTGGGGCCTGATCGCTACCGGCCTCTTTGCCACCACCTCGGGAACCAACGGTGCTGTGGACGGGCTCTTTGCCGGCGGCGGTGCCGGTCTCCTCGTCGACCAGGTGGTGGGTGGCTTGGCCATCGCCGCTTTCGTTGCAGTGACCAGCGGGCTCCTCTTCGCTGGCCTGATGGCGGCGGGCCTGCTTCGGGTCTCGGAGGAGGAAGAGCTGGTTGGGCTCGACGTCTCGGAGCACGGCGCTCCCGGCTACGGCCCGGAGATGCTGCGGGGCTCGGCACCGATCGGCGGCACAAAATCCGCTCGACCGATCGATGTCGAGCTGCGGGAGCTGGTGCCAGACACCGCCGGCTCAGCGGCTTCCTAGGTTACTCCACCTAGGTCGCCCAAAGTTTGTCTGACCCGTTCAGCGCCGCACGGGTCAGACGAGATCGACACCACAGCCAGCCCTCTCCAGGACCTAAGTTCCCTTGGTCGGACGTTCCCCGACGGCCAGGGGAAGGGGTCCTGGGGCGGGAGGCCGTCGCGTTTGGGCTACTCGTCGGCTCGCCATGCCTCCACCAACCATTCGGCGAGCTGGTCATCGATCTCGTCGGCTTCCTTCACGTTGATCACGTGGTAGTAGCGCCCGCTGTGTTCCTGCACCTTGCGGCTGAGCCGGTTGCTGGTGAGCTTGCGGTCGAGATTGAAACCAACGGCGATCCATTTGGTCATGGTGCGCAGCGAAACAAAGGTGCTGCGCCGTTTGAAGAAGATCCCCACCGAGACCGGTTCGAACCAGATGTCGGGGTCGGCCCGCTTCAGCACCTTCAGCACCGCCTCGAAGATCGGCCGTTCGAACTCGGGGCCGGTCTCGAAGTACTCCTCGACCGACATGGCTGGAGCACACTCGTGGCCCTGCTTGTTTCGACCGAATCTCCGCTTGCACTCAGGACATTCCCACATGGTCCCGAGGGTAGTGGGCTGGTGTCTCCGGGGTTGTCCTACGGTTCCCAGACCTCGAGGCGAATGGTGTCGATCAGTCCGTCGCCGTCAACGAACAGGTCGAGGGCAAACCAGGCGAGGCAGGTGTCGATTCCGATCGGCCGCACCGAAATCTGACGGAGTGGCTCGACCGGGTTTCCGTTGGCGCCAGGCTGGGGGAGCGGCGGTGAGGCGCAGTGGTCGTGTTCGCCGATGGTGACGTCGAACTGGGCGCCTTCGAGAGCCGGGTCGAGCTGGTCGATCGTCTGACCCACGTCGATGGTTTCGTCGCTGCCCGCGAAACCCTCGCTTACGTCGAAGCTCCAGGGATTGGCTCCGGCCAGCGGCTGGCGGATGTCGTCGTAGCCGCCGCTGCCGATGGCCACCATGGCGTCGGGGGTGACGATATCGGCCAGCTCCTCCGGAGTCTCGGCCTCCAAGAGTTGGGCGACCAAGTTCAGGTCGTTGGTGTTGGGACACCCGCGACGGTCCGGGTTGTCGCTCCTGCACCCGGTCGCTTCGGTGACATCGGCGAACGTGGTCGAGGCAGTGATGATGCTGCCGACGCGGCTGTCGGGCCCGCCGTCGCCGGCCACGATGAAGCCGGGTGAGTAGGGGTCACCCACCACGTAGGCCAGATGGGTCCGGGGTCCGGGGAGCTGGTTGGGGTCGACTTCGATCGGATGGCCAAAGGCTTCGGTGGCCTCGGCGAGGGTCATCCCGACTCGAATCGGGCCAAAGAGCTGCGGTCCAAACACAAACGCACTAATGCTGGCCGTGGGGCTGTTGTTGACATCGGCGAGCACGATCACCGGCATCTGGTAGGGGTCGCCGTCGAACCGATTCGGCCCTATCTCCAGTTCGTTGCCCACCTCGCCGGCAGCAAAGAAGTCGTCGCTGGCCAGTTCGTGCGGACCATCGACCCAGGTAAAGCTGGTGCGGTCGGTGCCCTTGTTCCAGATCTGGAGCCGTTGGAAGTCGGCGACGATCACACAGTCCGGCTCCGAACGATCGAAAAGCGTGATCCACGGTTCCGGGCCGCGGGCCACGTCACACGAGTCCCCGGGCTCTTCTTCGCCTTCACCATCGCCAACGTCGTCATCCTCGGTTCGGGTCTCCCCACCGTCGTCGGCCACGGCCTTGTTGTCGTTGCCAGCCGATTGGATCGCGGCCCACACACCGATGCCGAGCAACACCATCACCGCGGCGGCCGCCGCCAGCAGCGCGCTCCGGTACGGGCGGGTGCCGTTGGCGTCGAGTTGGCCCAACGGAGCGACGGGAGCGAGCTGCGTCTCAACCGTGTCGGCACCATCAACCGAAGCCACAGAGTTTGAAGCCACAGAACTTGAAGAACGTGCGGGAAGACTGGTGTCGGCCGCCTGTATGCGGTCCCAAGTGGCGTCCGTATCCGGGGCCGAGATCTGCGCCAGGGTTTCCATCCGGGCTGCGATCACGGGGTCGTAACCATCGTTATCGAAGGTGTCGTTGTTGGGGCGGTCGCTCATGATCAGGCCTCCAGGTCGCGGCGGAGCTGTTGATGGGCTCGGTGAAGCTGCACTCGGACCGAGCCGGGGGTCGAATCCAGGAAGTCGGCGATTTCGGTCGGTGAGAACTGCCCCACGTAGCGCAATACGACGACGGCTCGCTGCTGCTCGGAAAGCCCATCGAGTTGGTCGAGCAGTTCGATCACCGGCGCCTCGATGGCCGGGAGGTCGGTGCGCTCAATCACCTCCGTCGATTCGACCGGGGTGGGGCCGTCGTGGCGATGCTTTAGCATGCCGCCGGCGATCCGGAAGGCGCTGCGCCAGATCCAGGCCGCCGGATCATGGAGGTTGTCGCCTCGGCCTAGGGCCTGGGTGAACGCTTCGATTTCGGCGTCGCTGGCGATCTCGCGATCGCCGGTGAAGGCGTACAGCGCCCGGAACAACCGGACGTGGTCCTTGCGGTACAGCGCCTCGATCGACGGTTGGGTCACGGTCACCATTGTCATCTACAGGGGCCGAAGTGGCGGTCACCGTTAACAGCGGCGTCAGGAAATCTTCCCGGGACCCGCGAGGGCGCAAGAGACCTACAGCGCACCTCCGGACACATGAAGATCAAAGCCGGTGATGTATGACGACTGGTCCGAGAGGAGAAACAGCACCGCCTGGGCCACCTCTTGGAGTGAGCCGTAGCGTCGCATCGGCACCGAACCGATCATCTGGTCCGCCACTTCGGTCTCGGTGTCGGCGAAGTACTGGCTGGGGGTTTCGGCTTGGAGCTGCACCTGGCGGTCCCACATTGCGCCTGGACCGATAAAGGCCGGGCTGACCGAGTTCACCCGAATGTTCATCGGTGCCAGATCCTTCGCCGCCGTCTTGGTGAGAGCCACCACTGCGGCTTTCGAAGCTCCGTAGGCGGCCATGTTTGGCGGACCGCCATGCGCCATCGAGGCGGTGTTGACCACAACCCCGGGTCGACCGGCCTCGATCAGGATTCGCGAGAACGCGGTCAACACGTTGAAGACCCCGACCACGTTGATGTCGAGGACCCGACGCACGTCCGCGCTTCGCTGGTCGATGATGTTGGCGAAGTCACCCTGGTAGCCGGCGTTGTTAAAGAGTCGGTCGGCCATCAGTCCGTCATTGGCCCAGGATCTCAAGGCGGCAGTGACCGCGTCTTCGTCGGTGACGTCGAAGACGGTGGTAGCGACTGGTGATCCATCGCCCGAGAGTTCGTCGGCCACTCCGTGTACCGCTTCGTGGACATCGGCAAGCAACAGCTCGGCGCCAGCATCTCGACAGACCTGAGCGGTGGCCCGGCCGATGTCACCGGCGGCACCGGTGATCAACACGGTGTGGCCCTCGAGGGGACGCTCGAGTGGGTTGGGCTGCCGATCGTTGGTCATAGGGCTTTGCTACCGTGGAGTCCGGTGTTGCGTCAACGCCGGTAAGGATCTCCGTTGCCACCCGGACCGCTTCTCGCTCGAGGCCGTACTTCAGAAGTATTTGTCGCCGGGCCCGACTCGGTGCTGAAGGTTCTGCGCCCCGATGTTCCCCCTCACTGGGCCGAACGGGAGGCAGATCTCACCCGCGCCGTTCGACGCCGCGGGGTGCGTGCTCCCGAAGTCCGTGCGGTGAGTCAGGTAGATGGCCGAGCCGCCATCGAGTTTGAACGGATCGACGGGCCGTCGCTATGGGACCTTCTGGTCGAAGATCCGTCCCGCGTCGGCGAGCTGATGCCGGAGTTCGTGGCGCTCCACCGCCAGATCATGGCTGCTGGACTTCCCGAGCATCTACCCGATCTCATGGCTCGTCTCTGCGGCAAGATCGAGGAGGCTCCGACGCTGTCACCGACCGAGCGGGCTGAGGCTGTCGAGATGGCCCAGAGCCTGAGCCGCGGTGCCGCCTTGCTTCATGGCGATTACCACCCCGGCAACGTTCTGATGTCACAGGACGGTCCGGTGGTGATCGATTGGTTTGATGCCGTTGTTGGCCATCCGGTCGCCGACATCGTTCGCTCCTCGCTGCTGGTTCGCCCCAGCACCGGGTCGAGCGAGATCAAGCATCTGCCCGGTGCCGATGTCGAGCTTCTTCGTTGCTTCCATGAGAACTACGTGAGTGCGTTCGAACCCGAACTGGTTCGCTGCGGCCCGTCGCTGCGAACCTGGGAAGCAGTATTGGCCGCCGCTCGACTTGTCGAGCGAGCCGAAGATACCGAGGCCAACCTGCTTCGCCTCTGGCACAACTACCGCGACGACAGCTCAACCAGTGCAAGCCCGCTGATCGAACTCCTGCCCGACCTCGGCGCTAGCTGAGCCGCAGGGTGCCAACGTGGTCAACTCACCAGGCTGCGGACTTCGGCGAAGATGGCTGGGGTGGCGGCCAGGGTGAGGTCGAGGGTGTTCTGGGCTGGTAGCTCAACGGAGGCTCCAGCCTCGGCGGCGATAAGGGCACCGGCGGCGTAGTCGTACACCTTGATGGCCCGCTCATAAAATGCGTCGAGACGCCCGTTGGCCACCCAGCACAGGTTGAGGGCCGCCGAGCCCATGCACCGGACGTCTCGGCACTCGGGCAACACGGTGCGCAGGATGTCGGCCTCGGTGGCCCGGGTCTCGGCGTCGTAGGCGAATCCGGTGCCGATCAGCGCTTGGGCCAGGTCGGTCCGGTCACTGGCGCCGATGGCCCCGTCGTCCTGTCGGGCGCCGCCGCCAAGGGTGGCCGAGAAGGTTTCGCGGCGGAGTAGATCGACCACCGCGCCGGCAACCACGGTGCCATCGATGGTGGCGGCGATGCTGATGGCGACGACGGGCAGGTCATACAGAAAGTTGACGGTGCCATCGATGGGGTCGACGATCCAGCCGATGCCGTTGCTGCCGACGGCGTCGTCGAACTCTTCGCCGATGATGTGTGATGCCGGGCAGCGGTGGGTGAGTTCTTGGCGGATGAGCCGTTCGGACTCCAGGTCGGTGGCGGTGACAACATCGGTGGGCGTCGACTTGGTTGCGGCGGCCGATGCCTTGCCGATCGATCCGCGCACGAACTCGGCCGCCAGTTCGGCGACTTCGCTGGCCACTAGTTCAAGATGTCGGGCTGGGGTGAGAACCTCGGCCGGGGCGCTCACGTGAGCACGACGGTGGTGCCCGTGGCTTCGATGTCGGCGAGCATGGTGGGGTCGATTTCCCGGTTGGTGATCAGCACGTCGATATCGGACCATTCGGCGAAGCGAATGAACTGGTCGTTGCCGAACTTGGTGTAGTCGACCAGGACCACCACCCTTCTGGCTGCGTTGATCATGGCCCGCTTCAGCGAAGCTTCTTCCCGGTAGGGGGTGGTGAGGCCGGTCTGCGGCGACGCCGCGTCGGTACTGATAAACAGCGTGTCGACCGTGAGTGGTTCGACCGCGGCGATGGCCTCGGCATCAACCATGGCCATGGTGTTCTTTCGTACCTTGCCCCCGAGGATCACGACGTCAAGGTGGGCGTGTTCAGCTAGGTGCTGGGCGCCGAGCAGCGAGTTGGTCACCACCCGAAGGGTGCAGTCGTGGGGTATGGCTTGGCAGAGGCGATTCAGCGTGCTGCCGGAGTCGATGATGATGGCGCCGGTATCGGGCAGTTCCGCCACTGCGGCTTGGGCCAGCCGCTGCTTTTCTTCGCCCTGTTGGTCTTCGCGGACCGACACCAGCGGCTCGAATCCGGCCGTTTCCCAAGGTACGGCGCCGCCGTGGACGCGCCGAACCAGCCCGTGGGTTTGCAGGTCGGAGAGGTCTCGCCGGATTGTCTCGGTGGTCACTCCGAAGCGATCGGAAAGCTCCGATACTTCAACCCGCCCGTGTTGTTGGGTCAGGTTGGCGATCTCGCGCTGGCGCTGCGACTGAAAGAGGGGAGGGACGACATCCAAGCGTTGATTGGTCATCCGTGGTCAGGTCCCTGCTTTTGCGCTCAGCGTGTCTGCAGTAATTCTACGATGGGTGATCCGCGTTGAGCGCGGCATCGATCGCGGCCGGTACGCCGCTCTCGGTCAGGCTGGTGAGTGCGTCGCTGAAGGCGGCTACGAAACGGGGGTGGTCGGCGATCTCGGAGTCGAAGACTTCGGTGAAGCGAAGGAACTCGGAGGGGTCCTCGACGGACGCTTCGGCGTGCTCGCGGGCGCGACTGAGGGAGGGATCGGCCGCCAACGTGATCGGAGCGCCCGCCGAGGTTGTGCCCCGGAGATAAGCACACCAACCGGCGAGAGCCAGTGCACTTAGGGCGATCGGACCGTCCTGGGCGAGTTGGGCCCGGACGGTAGGGAGGAGAAACTTGGGAAACTTGGCGCTGCCGTCGAGGCAGAGCCGGCTGATCTGATCACCGATGTTGGGGTTGGAGAACCGCTCGATCAACGTGTCGATGTACACGTCGACGTCGATGCCGGCGACGGTGGGCACGACCGGTCGGGCTTCACGGTCGAGGAAGGCCCGGACGTAGCGGGCAATGTTGTGGTCAGCCATGGCTGCGTCGACGGTGTCGATGCCAAGAAGCGCAGCCAGATAGGCAAGGCAGGAGTGGCCCGCGTTGAGGAGTCGGAGCTTCATGTGCTCGTAGGGCTCGACGTCGCTGGTGACGATGATGTCGAGTTCTTCGAGCGGAGGCCGGGCGCCGGCGAAGGCATCTTCGACGATCCACTGGCGAAACGGTTCGGTGACGACCGGCCATCGGTCGCCGATGCCAACTTCGGCCGCGAGCCAGCTGCGGTCGCTGTCGGTGGTGGCGGGGGTGATGCGATCCACCATGGAGTTCGGGAAGCTGACTTCCTGGTTGATCCAGGCCACAAGTTCTTCACCGAGGTGGGCCGCCTCGCCGAGCGTCGCCGCTTTGGACGCCGCTCCGTTCGACATGATGTTGTCGCAGCTGAGGATGGTGAGCGGGCCCGCATCGTTGGTGCGGCGCAGATCGAGCCCGGCGGCAATCATCCCGAAGGCTCCGAGGGCTCCAGCGTTGGGGGAGTCGGGGGCGTACTCACCGGTGACGTCATCGATCGGGTAGCCACCTTCGGTAACGGTGAGCGACACGATCTGGGTCGCCGGGTCGGCGATCCGCTCCACGAGTTGAGCCGGATCGGCCGCGGCGTGGATGTAGTCGACCAGGCTGCCGATGATTTCGACGGTGGTTTTTTCCGGGCCTCGGACCACCAGGGTATAGAGCCCGTCCTGAGCGGCCAGCGTTTCAGCCATGGCGGCGTCGCCCGGCAGCACTCCACTGCCCACGATTCCCCAGGCTGTGTGGCCATTGGCGCAGAGTTCGTGGATATAGGTAGCGAGATGAGCCCGGTGAAACCCGCCAACGCCGATGTGCACGATGCTTTGGGCCAACGCGTTCCGGTCGTACTTGGGAACGGTGACATCACCGAGGTTTTGGAGGTTGTCGGTGCTGATGAACACCGGTTCGGACTGCAACGGCACGACAAGCACCCTATACCAACATGAACAAAGGTGCGAACATCGGCAC
>CALAML010000058.1 GCA_937925845.1 uncultured Acidimicrobiales bacterium
CCCGAAATCGCTCGGGCCTCCCATCTGCAATTCCGTCCACAATCTCGCTAAAAGAGCGAAGTAGGAGACCCCCATGGCCCGCAAAACCGGCCCCGCAAAGCCCAAACCAGGTGACAGTGACAAGGCGAAGGCACTCGAGTCCGCCCTCGGTCAGATTCAGAAGCAGTTCGGCGACGGCGCGGTGATGAAGATGGGCGACAAAACGTCCATGAACATCGAAACCGTCTCCACAGGCGCCTTGGCCCTCGACATCGCCCTTGGTGTCGGCGGCCTCCCCCGCGGCCGGGTCACCGAAATCTTCGGTCCGGAGTCGTCGGGTAAGTCCACCCTGGCCATGCATGTGGTGGCCGAGGCCCAGCGCAACGGCGGCACCTGCGCTTATGTCGATGCCGAGCACGCCATGGACCCGGTGTACGCCAAGGCCATCGGCGTCGACATCGACCAGCTGCTCATCTCCCAGCCCGACACCGGCGAACAGGCCCTGGAAATCACCGACATGCTGGTGCGTTCCGGCGCCATCGATGTAGTGGTGATCGACTCGGTGGCCGCCCTTACGCCACGGGCCGAGATCGAAGGCGACATGGGCGACAGCCACGTCGGCCTCCAGGCCCGCCTGATGTCGCAGGCGCTGCGCAAGATCACCGCCAACCTCAACAAGTCCCACACCGTCTGCATCTTCATCAACCAGCTGCGGGAAAAGATCGGCGTGATGTTCGGCTCGCCCGAAACCACCCCGGGCGGTCGGGCGCTGAAGTTCTACTCGTCGGTACGGCTCGACATCCGTCGAATCGAATCGATCAAGGACGGTGGCGAAGCCGTAGCCAACAAGGTGCGGGTCAAGGTCGTAAAGAACAAGGTGAGCCCTCCGTTCCGTCAGGCCGAGTTCGACATCGTCTACGGCCTGGGCATCAGCAGGGAAGGTTCGCTGATCGATATCGGTGTTGATCTCGACATCGTGGGCAAGTCCGGCTCCTGGTACACCTACGAGGGCGAACAGCTCGGCCAGGGTCGAGAGAACTCCAAGACCTTCCTGCACGAGAACCCGGAAGTGATGATGGAGATCCAGGACCGCATCTTGAAGTCGGTGGGCCTCATCGACGATCCCGATGCCATCGATCCGTCCCGCATCGACCCCGAGACCGGCGAGATCATCGACCTCGACGCCGAAGCTGGCACCGATGCTGACGCCGAGCTCGAAGAGCTGGAAGAAATGGTCGAGGACTAACTCTTCAAATCACGTCTAGCCAGTTCTGGCTGCGCTCGAGTGGGGTCACCCCGGCTTGAGTGCAGCCAGAAACTCGTTTTGCCCCTCCCCGGCGGCACCGGCTGCGGCGGCAACGCGCCGAGCGGGTCAGCGTTCCACGTCGACGGCTCGATAGGCGGCAGTGATCTCGTTGAGCCGATCGTAAAGATCACCATCGAGCGCCGTTGTGGCAGCAGCGATCGAGTCGGCGAGCTGGCCGGGCTTTGATGCGCCAACGATCGGCGCAGTGATCGCGGGGTTGGCCATGGTCCAGGCCACCGCCATCGTGGCCATCGACAGTCCGGCCTCGTCGGCCAACCCTGCGAGGGCCTCGACCGCAGCAAACTTGTCGTCGGACCAGTAGCGATCCCGATACCGCTCGGCGGCGGTACCCAATCCGAAACGGCCCTCGCTATCGGGAGCGTCGGCACCGCGATGTTTGCCGGTGAGCATGCCGCCAGCGAGCGGGTTATATGGAATCACGGCGATGTTGTCGTATTCGCACAACGGCAACAGCTCCCGCTCGATGTTGCGGAACAGCAGGTTGTAGCGGGGCTGCACCGACTCATACCGACTCAACCGCCGCACCTCGCTTACCCCTACGGCCCGGGCCAACTGCCAGGCGGCGTAGTTCGAACAACCGATGTAACGAACCTTGCCCGAACGCACCAGATCGTCGAGCGTCTGCAGCGTTTCCTCCAGCGGGGCATGGGGATCCCACGAGTGGATCTGATACAGGTCGAGATAGTCGGTATCGAGCCGACGAAGCGAGGCCTCAACCGCATCCATGATGTGGCGTCGGCCACCGCCGCGATCCCACGGGTTGGCACCCATCGGGAAGAAGAACTTGGTGGCCAGCACCACCCGGTCACGCTTGCCCACCATCCACCGACCGATGATCTCCTCGGTGCGACCCAGCAGATCGCCGGCCTGAGCATTGGGGTAGGCATCAGCGGTGTCGATAAAGGTGATACCGGCATCAAGGCGGTATCAAGCACCTCCACCGAGGTGGGCTCGTCGGCCTGAAACCCGAAGGTCATGGTGCCCAGACACAGCGGCGACACAAACAGACCGGTTCGACCAAAGCGCACAGGTTTCATGGCCGGACCCTATCCCAGCGCTGAGGGCGGGCGTGGGCCAGTTGATTGTGCGGGCCTCGGTGGAGCGAGGAGGTGCGGGCCCGGAAGGAGTCAGCGCTTGTACAAACGCCGAAAGAGCGCTGGGGATCCTGCGAACTTCGAGCTCACCTGGTACCAGAGCGAGTCAAACTCCTGGCCATTCGGACCGGAGAAGAGTTCGATTTTCGGCTCTGGAGCGTGACCCAACCGCTCCATGATCTTCTGCATGGCGACGTTGGTTGTTGCCGTCCCGACCCAAATGGGTCTCGGCGTGAAGTCTTCCGCTACGCGGATCATGGCATCCATCAGCTCAAGCCCGAAGCGCTGGCCGCGGTACCGCTCAGCGATCGTCAGAGACAGTGACACCGACCGCGCCTCTTTTCGACCCGGCACGGGGCCAAACGCGATCATGGAAGCCCCCACGATGTCGCCCTCCGGCAACACAGCGAGCAACGTCACTCGAGAGACGATCCTGAACTTTTTCGGGTCCCGTAGGGCTTGCTTTGCCGCCTCAAGCGTCTGGTCGGTCCAACCGTTGGTCTCCAGATAGGCAGGCTCCTCGTAGAGCGAAATCAACGCCTCTACGTCGGAGTCAACCGGCCGCCGGAAACGCAGGCGATCTGATGCGCCAGTCGCAACAGCCGGATCAATCCGAGGCATGAACTCCTTCTTGGGAGCCAGCTTGTCCAAGGCACGGCCAGCCGGGATCCAGAGCAACACACCCATACCGACTATCCCGAGGATGCAAAGGAGCACCAACAGGTCGACCCACTGCAGGGCCACGCCAAACGAAGTAGCTGGTGCCATTGGTAGTTCCTCGACATCCAATCCATCGAGCTGAACAACGGCCAGCAGTCTAGGGCGCTCCTCACCGCGGGCCGGTTGAGTTGTTGAGCTGTTCACGGCTTCACCCGTACTAGACACAGCGCCGATAGCTACGCTGAAACCATGTTGTTGAAGTGGCTCCGGCCCTCTCGCCGACGGCGACTCGACAAACTTGGCAAGAGAGGAATCATGGTCGAACACAACGAATCCGAAGAAGAACTCCGGGCCCGCCTGACGCCAGAGCAATATCAGGTGACCCAACAAGCCGGTACCGAACGCGCCTTCAGTGGCGAGTACTGGGACACCAAAGCCGAAGGCACCTACCACTGCGTGGTGTGCGACGAGGAACTGTTCACCTCCGATACCAAATACGACTCCGGAAGTGGCTGGCCCAGCTTCTACCAACCGATCAGCACCGAGAAGGTCGGCGAAGTCAAAGACGCGTCGCTCGGGATGGTCCGCACCGAATCGGTCTGCAGCAAATGTGGTGCCCACCTCGGCCACGTCTTCCCCGACGGCCCGGCCCCAACCGGCCAGCGCTACTGCATGAACAGCGCCTCACTCCGCCTCCAACCCGCCGCCGACGGTAGTGCCGAGGCTGAGACCGCATAGTCAGCCAGTGCAGTGCGGCCAATTCCGAGCGCGCAACGCCCTTCTGGCTGCACTCGCACACGCTGAAACATGCCCCCACGCAGCCAGATCGGAGCGCCCGCCCTTCTGGCTGCACTCGCACACGGTGAGACATGCCCCCACACGCAGCCAGATCGGCGCACGGTTGGTCGAAGCCGGGCGGTCCGCTCCCGGTCCGGTCTGTCACTTCCGTCCGTGTAGGCGGCGAGAGGTCCACTAGAGCGACCTATCCGGGAACGGCGGCCCTGAGTCCCAAGCTAGCTTCCGGTATCGAGCCGCTCGATCTGACGGCCCTCGGCGTCGAAGTTGGTTGGCTCCAGCCAGGCAACAAATGCAGCCCGTAGATCAGGCCAACGATCATCGGTGATGGCGAACCAGGCGGTGTCGCGACTTCGCCCCTTGTAATGGGTGGCTTTGACGAAGGTGCCTTCATAGCGGAAACCGAAGCGTTCAGCCGCAGCTCGCGACGGCGCGTTCAGAGAATCACACTTCCACTCGACCCGCCGGTAGCCGAGATCGAAGGCGTGGTCGATCAGCAGAAAGATGGTCTCGGTGGCCGCAGTGGTTTGTGACAGGCCGGGACCAAAGATGATCGAACCGATCTCCAGACAGCCGGCCGCAGCATCGATACGGAGATAGGACAACATTCCGATCGCCTGGCCACCGACCGCCACGGCAAAAGGTTGCCAGCCCGACCGGCCTCGGAGATTGTCGATCAGCGACGCCAGCTCCGACGCATCAGCGAAGGGCCCGAATCCGATATAGGTCCACAGCGAATCCTCGGCCTCGTTAAACACCGCCATGAGGTCCTCGGCGTGAGTTGCGCCATCAAGCGGCACCAGCTCCACGACCCGTCCACGATGGGACTGAGCCGGAGGGAATTCCGGTGGCTGCCAACCATCAAGGTCGGGTCCGATCGGCTGGCCGAAATCGTTCACACGCATACAGCCAACCTAGAACACCGCCTGGTGTGCCTCGGCCCGATTTTCATGCCTAGAACGTTCGAGTACCAGCTTCGATCCATCCGACGATGCGGCCGCCATCAGACCACGACCAGCGACGTTGCCAACCAGACCGAGTCACGATCGACCGAAGCGGTCGTGGGGAGTCTCCATGTCGACCCCGGCGGCGACGGCGGCCTCAACGATGGTTTCGACGGCCAACGTTGATGGCGGCAGATCAAAGGCGGTGGCCGCTAGCGCCAGACGGTCGTCGATGGCGGCGATTCTCCAACTATCGGGCTGAGCCTCGCCAAGCTCGCCCCACTCCAGCGGCACTGCCACCGGCGCACCAGCCCGAGGTCGCAACGACAACGGAACGACCACCGTGGCGTAGGGCCCGTTGCGAAGCCAGTCGACAAAGACCCGACCGCCGCGGTTCTTCTTTAAGAACTCAGTGGTGGCCAACTCCGGCGCCTCCAGCACCACCAGCCCAGCGATGGCCCGTGACACCCGCGAAACATCGCCGAACGAAAGCGAACCATCGAGCCGCACCCACACGTGGAACCCCTTCGACCCGGTCGCCACCGGCACTCCGTTGAGGTTGAACTGGCCAAGCGTCTCGGCCACCAGGCGAGTCACCTCACGAACCCCACCAAGGTCACCAGCCTCCGGGTCGAGATCAATCACCATCCAGTCGGGCATCAATGGCTCAGCCGCTGTTGATGTCCACATATGGAAAGTGATCGCGTTCTGATTCGCCAACCAGGCCAGGTCTTCGGCGTGATCCACCACCGGATAGACCGTCTCACCACCGCTTCGCTTGGGAACGGTATGGCGGCCGATCGACTCGGGAAAGTGCTTGGCCACGTTCTTCTGCATGAACCCCTTGGCGTCGATGCCCTTCGGGAACCGCTGCAGCGTGAGGGGTCGACCAGCGATCAACCCCGCCATCGCCGAGCCCACCTGCTCGTAGTGGGCCACTACCTCAGCCTTGGTGATGTCCGACCCATCGGGCCTAGCCGGGAACAAGATCTTGTCAGGGCTGGAAACTTTCATCGTCGCCTCACTCCTCCCGCTCCCCGGACAGCCGAACCGCGCCGTCAGCATAGTTCTGGCGACGGATCCGGCCGGCGCCGCTGAGGCTGGCCACCACCGCTGAACGCTAGTGTCGGCGAGATGGATGACTCCACCAGCCAGCGGCTCACCGGTCAAACCGTCGAACTGCTCCAGGCCATGATTCGCAACGAGTGTGTCAATGACGGAACCGCCGAGTCGGGCCAGGAGATCCGCAACGCGGCGACACTGCGAGCCCACCTCGAAGGGACTGGCGTCGCCATCGATCAGTGGGAGCCGACACCTGGTCGAGCGTCGATCGTGTCCCGGATCGAGGGAAGCGACCCCGACGCCCCCAGCCTCTGCCTGATGGGCCACACCGATGTGGTGCCGGTGAACCCCGCCGGGTGGAGCAACGACCCCTTCGCCGGCGAAGTGATCGACGGTGAGGTCTGGGGTCGAGGAGCGATCGACATGCTCAACATCACATCATCGATGGCGGTCGCCTTTCGCCACCTCGCTGACACCGGCTTTCAACCGACCGGCGACCTCATCTTCTTTGGTGTGGCCGACGAAGAGTCGGGCTCGGCCCACGGTGCCCAGTGGTTTGCCGACAACGAACCCGACGCCATCCGCGCCGACTTTGTACTGACCGAAAGCGGGGGCCTCCACTCGAGCGGCGATGGCAAGCACGGAGTCGGCATGGTGATCGGAGAAAAGGGCGTGGCGTGGCGACGGCTCCGGGTACGAGGCACCCCGGGCCACGGCTCCAGGCCGTTCAACGCCGACAACGCACTAATCAAAGCCGCGGCAGTGGTGCAACGCATCGCCGAATACTCCCCCACCCCCGCCTTCCATGAACTGTGGCGCCAGCAGGTGCAGTCGCTCAGCGTCGACGACGAACTGAAGGCCCTGCTGATGAACCCCGAGGAGGTTGATGACGCCCTTCGAGCCATGCCGAAGCGCAGCGCCTCGGGCCACCTGTGGAGCTGCACCCACACCACCTTCTCCCCCAACCTGGTGTCATCGGACCGGACGATGAAGACCAACGTCATCCCCGACCAGGTCGACATCAACGTCGACATTCGCACCATGCCCGGAGAGGATGCCGATTCGGTGCAGGCCCACCTTGACGCCGCCCTCGGCGATCTGGCCGATGAGGTGGAGGTGGAGATCCTGATGAACGACCCGGCCAGCATCAGCCGCATCGATACGCCGCTTTGGGACAGCCTTCAGAAGGCGGTGACCAACCACTACCCCGACGCCACCATCAACGCCCAGATGATCGTGGGCTTCACCGACGCCCGTATCTTCCGCAACATGGGGTCCACCGCCTATGGCGCGGCGCTGTTCACCCCCGACCTCGACGTAGCCTCCTACGGCTCGATGTTTCACGGCAACGACGAACGGGTAAGCGTGGAAGCGTTGGGCCTCACCACCCAACTCTGGATTGATGTAGCCCGCGACCTCCTCGGCTGACTGAACCCGCCCCGAGCTACAGGGTGAGGCTTCCGCAGTTGCTGGCGGTGGAGAAGGTGCCGTTGGTGGTGCGAGCTTTCACCGTCCAGGTGTGGGTTCGACCGGTCGGCGGGTTGGTGTCGAGCTTCGACAGCGTGTTGACACCATCGGCACGACCGGCCCAGAACCCGTTCCGGAAGATCACGTAGGCCGAGGCGCCCTGCACCTGGCCCCAACTCACCCGAACCGCGCCATTTGCCGCCCGACTCACCGAACAGGTTGCCGGCGCACCGATGCCGCCGCCCCCGCAGCCAGTCGCGGCGGTGCGGGTGTTGTCGGCGCGAATAGCCCGCACCTGCCAGGTGTGGGACCTGGTGGTGGGTGGATTGGCGTCAACAAAGCGATCGGCGGCCGGATCGTTCACCCGCGCCAACCAGAAACCGTTTCGTTCAACGACGTAGCCGATGCTGTTGGGGCTCGGGGTCCAGTTGACCTCGACCGAACCGTCGGCCCTGGCCACGGTGTAACAGGCGGCCGGAGCGGCAACCGTGCCTCCCGGCGAGACCGTGGCGGTGCCACACTTTGTGGCCTCGGTTCTCGAATTGTCGGTGCCGATCGTGGCCACAAACCAGGTGTGGCGCACGTTCAACGGCGGGTTCTGATCGACAAAGACCGTGTTGGTCTGACCGTTCACCCGACCCAACCAGAAACCGTTGCGGTAGAGGACGTAGCCAACACCGCCAAAGTCCCGGTTCCAGTTCAACCGAACCGTTTGATCACCCTGCACCGTCAGGAAACAAGCTGATGGCGGCCGAGCCGGCGTGGTGACCGTGGCCGAACCGCAGTAGGTGCGGGCGGTCTGGGTCCGGTCAGCCTTCAACACCGCAATCGACCAGTGATGCACAACTCCCGACGGCGGACGGGGGTCGCGGTAGCTGACCGTGGCCGAGTTCTCAATGCGGTGCAGCCACTGACCGTCCCGGTAGAAGACATAGCCGATGCCGTCAGGCTCTGCGGTCCAGCGCAGCAGCGCCGAACCATCACCCTGGGCGGCAACCGAACACGAGGGCACCGGATCAGTGGAGCCGAGGTTGCCGCCGCCACCAAAGAACGGATCGTTGGCTAGCTGACGCCAAGCGGCCAGCGATGCCGGACTGGTATCGGTGTACCACTCACAACCAGGTTCGCCCGGCTGGGGGTGCTCATACCAGGCCAGCAGGTTGAACTGGCTGTAGGCGGGCCGCTTCATCAGCGCCTGCACCTCGTTGATCCAGCGAGCCTTGCGCTGCGGATCGTTGGCGTCTTCAACAGAAGCCACCTCGGCCAGCATCAGTCCCTTGTCGGGATGAGCGGCGCCAAAGGCCACGAAGTCGGAGATGGCGGCCTCAAGGGTCTTCCACTGATTGTTGATGTTGGCTCGGCAGGTGTGCCAGTTGTAGCCGTCGGCAGCGAAGTGGTCGACAAAGGCGTCGCCCGGATACCACTTGGGAGCGGAGCGCCGATCGGTGGTGGGCACCACAAACGAGAAGTCGGTCATGGTCCATACGTATTCGGCGTTCCGCACGCCCTCCACGCCAAACAGCGTGTGCATCCGGCGCCAGGCTCGGATGAACTCGGCGTCCGAACCGTTGGGAATCGAGCCAATGGTTTCCGGCTCGTGGTGAAAGGTGAAGAAGACGTCATCACCAATGTTGCGGACCCGCGTAGCCCACTGCACCATCTGACGATGACGCGGCGAACCGACCGGCGCATCGGCGAGATCCCGCCAGAGCACCGGCTGGCCAGCCACCGTGGAAGCACGCACCGACAGGAAGATCTTGCGACCGCCGTTGCGCAGGGCGTTGATCTCCGACCACGGCATCGGGCTGTCCCACAAGAGGAACACCCGGACCACATCCATGCGCCGACCGGTGTTGGCCTCCAGCTCGGCCACCGATTGGATCAGCGTGCGATCGGGGGTGAGAAAGGCGGTGGCCCCAAGGTCGATCTGCGCCTCCTGGGCTCCCTGGGCACTCGCCGGGCTAGCCAAAAGGGTTGAGATAGCCACCGCGATCACCACGGTCAGCGAAGCGACAAATCCGAGCCTCGCAGGCCGGATGACACCGCGGGAACAGCGGCTCCCTGCTGAGCGGGAAGGAGCTGGCTCGGACCGCGCTGGCATCGAATGGTGGTCGCCGAGCGGCGGAACTGCGAAGGACATCGGTTCTCCGGGGACGGGGGGTGAAGTACAACCGGGCGGCCGAACAACCACCACCGAGGTGGGTCGCCACCGGGACCCGTCTGGGGCCCGATCTGTCCAGCCGACTCCCAGTCAAGCACAATCCATGACGACCGGCCAGAGTACTTCTTACCATTCCGCATCCGGACCCCTTCCAGAAAACTGGCGAACGTACCGTCTCTCTTGGGAGGCACGACGACACCGGTTCCCGAAGCGGTTACTCCCCGGTCGTTCTTCTACAGTTCGGAGGATGGAGTTCGAGATCACCGCCGATGCGCCCGATGCCCCCGATGTGGCCGAGCTCATCGCCACCCATCTGGCCTTCTCGCGAGAGGCCTCCGGCCCGGGAAACTCGTTCGCGCTGGAGACCGAAGCCCTCGCCGATCCGGCGGTTACCTTCTACTCCTGTCGCACCGGCGACGACGAACGGCTCCTGCTTGGCGTCGGCGCACTGAAGACCATCGATGCCGCCACCGGCGAGGTGAAATCGATGCACACCGCCTCGGCGGCCCGCGGCTTTGGCATCGGCCGGGCACTGTTGGCCCACCTTCTTGATGCGGCCCAACAGCGCGGCATGGCCCGAGTCAACCTCGAGACCGGCACCATGGATGAGTTTGCTCCGGCTCGGGCGCTCTACCACTCGGTTGGCTTCGAAGACTGCCCACCCTTCGGCGACTACACCGCCAACGAAGCCAGCGTCTGTATGACCATTGAGCTCGAACCGCCGGCCGCAGTCCCCATGATCACCGAGTCCGACCTCACCGAGGTCACCGAGGTCAACAACGACTCCGACTCCGACCAGCCCGGCGAGTCCGGCGAGTCCGGCGAGTCCAGGTCGGATCATCCCGGCGGGACCGACGGGTAGGGAGTCGGCGATGCTGATCCAGATGGCGGGAGCACCCGGCACCGGAAAGTCGACGCTCGCTCGAGCTCTGGCGCCGCGCCTCGGCGCCATGATCATCGATCTCGATGTGCTCAAGACGGCGGCGCTCGACGGGGGCGCATCTTGGGACGTGGCCGGAGCCACGTCCTACGAAGGCATCTACGCCCTCACCGAACACAACCTCCCACTGGTCCCGGTGATCGTCGACGCGCCGAGTTACTACGAACAGATCCCCCGGCGGCTCCGCGCCATCGCCGAAACCCACCAACAACCCCACCTCTTTGTCGAGTGCATCTGCACCGACCCCGAACTGATCGACCAGCGGCTACGAAGCCGGAAGAAACTGCGGAGCCAGCTACCTTCGC
Source organism: uncultured Acidimicrobiales bacterium (assembly GCA_937925845.1). Taxonomy (GTDB): domain Bacteria; phylum Actinomycetota; class Acidimicrobiia; order Acidimicrobiales; family CALAML01; genus CALAML01. The sequence continues at coordinate 10,735 of CALAML010000058.1, forward strand.
TCGATGGGCTCCCGCCCGACGCACCGCCGTTCACCGATGCCGACGGTCACCCCCAACCAATCCACGACCGCCAAACGCTCCGTCCGCCCGACGGCATCATCACCGTCGATACCACCCCAGGCAGTCCAGTCGATATCGACCAACTCCTCGTACGCATCACCAACCACCAAGATCTGTGACGCCCGGGGCGCCGTTTTTGGCGCGTTATGCGTCACAGATCTTGCATTGGCAGCAGTACTCGGCGAGCAGTCTGGTGTCAGGTGGTGCGATCGGGGCGGAAGGCGGCCATATCGCTCTGGATTCGGTCGATGGTGTCGATCGATACTCCTGCGGTTTCGGCGTGTTCCGACCACCGGCCGACCGCTTCGAGCACCTCGCCGATAATGGCTTTGAAGCCCTTGATGGCGAAACGATCGCCGAGCTCGATGAGGTCGTGGGTGGTGATGTGTTCGGTCTTGGCATTCACCGTCATCTGATGGCGGGCCACCCATTCACTATCGACTCGATACGAGTGAGTGAGATCGAATGCAGGCGCCAACGACCACACCCCCGCCGGGCTGCAGAGAAAGGCGGTGTTCTTTGTGTGGTCGTCGCGATTCACCGCCGCGACGTTAAACACACACCGCCGGAAGAGTTCGGACGCAGCCTCGCTTCCTAGCCCGAGCCTCTCAGCGACGAGGATCAGCTGCTCATAGCTGTAGCTGCCGGGTTGTTTGTAGCTGGTGTGGTCGAGCCCGCTGAGCGAGAGCATATGGCGGCGGCGGTCATCATCGGTGCGGTCGAAGCGCCTCGTGATGAAGTGGGACCTCGGCCCCTCGTGAACTAGGCGACACTCGGCCATATCGATGCCGGCATCGACCGCCATGAGGTGGTAGGCGTACTCGATCCGGCCATAGTCGGAACCAGCGGTGATCACCGCACCCCGATCGGTGCCCACCGCGGCACCATCGAGTTTGACCAGCCACTGGGTGAATCCGTCCGGCGCATCGAACTGGCCGGACCGAATCTGACCAGTCTTTGGGTTGTAGGCCACAACGGCTTTGGCTCTGGCCCCGCCGGCCGAAGCGCCGACATGGATCAGCTGCCTGAGAGCATCCTCGGCATGTTCGCCCTCGGAGAGATCTCCCGAGAGGAGCTGGCGAGCCGAAGTAACCAGGTCGGCGAGGGCCAGCGCGGTTGGCTCGACTGGATCGGCGAGAGGCGGATGGAACGTGAGCGCACCCATACCGCGCTCAGCGGTGTACGCCAGACGATCGAGAGCGGTGATCTGGGAACTGTCGATGCCACGTCTGGCCATCCACTGATCGATCAGCGCGTTACCGAAGTCGTCCGGCAGCGAGTCGGCCAGGAGCGGCGGGAGCCGTTTCCACGTGTCTTCGTGAAGGCCGGGAAACACAAAGACGCGGCCGGACTGCTTTGGCATATGGATCGGGGCCAACTCGACCGGGCCAGCGACCCACTCGTCGGCAAACTCAAAGGCGTAGACGCCGCGATCAGGATCGGCAGCCACCGCTCCGACCCGTTGACCCCAGGCACGAACCTCAACCACCGTGGTTGCCTCGTACCCGCTCACTTCTTTTCCTGCCCCTTCTGCTCGGCCAAAAGCGCCATCGGCGAGATGGTCGCCGGCGGACCGAGCTCATCGAGCCAGTCGGTGCGATCGAGGGCGCGCAACACGGAAATCAACGTGCGCAGATTAGAACCTGTGCCCGCCTCGAGCTTGTGGATCGTGGCCTGGGTCACCCCCGCATCTCGGGCCAGCTGGCGCTGGGTGAGACCGGCCCGGGTCCGCAGCACTCTTACCTGGCCACCAACGTCGGCCTCAAGTTCGGCGATGGTTCGATGTTGAGCCATAGCTTTGGGACTCCGGATTCACGGTCGTGGTATCAACTAAAGTGTATCAGATTCTCCGGTCGAGACGTAAGTACGGCGCAGACGATCTATTTTTCTATATCAAGAGCGGCTCTGGCCCGTTGAAAATATAGTTTCCTATATCAATGGCCTAGCGCAATATCAAACCGACGTCAGACATCCGTTGCGGGTGCAAGCCAATCGGCCGCTAGGCAACCTCTTCGAGGAAAGTGCGAATGGCGGCGTTGACCTGGTCGGCGTGGGTCATGTTCGGGGCGTGAGCAGCTCCGGCCACGCGGACCACTCCCCTTCCATTCGGCACCGCGGCCTGCAGGGCGTCGGCCTTGTCGATCGTGATCGACTGATCCTCCTCGCCGTGCACGCTCAGGATCGGCATAGCCAGCTCACCGATGCGGTCGGTGATGTCGTCACGATCAAGCAGGGCCCCGGCGGCAAACTCCATCTGGCTGTCACGCCGCTGCTCCCACTTGGCGATCCACTCGGCGTTGAGCGTCGGCTCACCCAGAATCAAACCGGCCACAAACTCGCCCACCTCACCGAGCGGCTCGTCGCTCAGCCAATGGCCAACCATGCCCTTGTACCCCTCGAGGGTTTCGGGCGGGTCCACCCCCGGCTCAGAATCGATCAACACCAGACCCTTGACCCGATCCGGGCTATCGAGCGCAGCCCGCAAGGAAAGAAAACCGCCCTGGGACATGCCGGCCAGCACCGCACTCTCGATGCCTAGATGATCCAGCAACGCCATGGCGTCGGCGGCGGAATCCCAATAGGTGAAGGGTGCGGTGGCCGGTGTGTCACCGAAGCCGCGCTCGTCCCACCGGATGCACCGGTAATCCCCACCCAGCTCCGCCACCTGAGCATCAAACATGGTGTGGTCCATCAGAAACCCATGACTCCACAAGACCGCAGGCCCATCGGCCTCGTTGTCGGCATAGTTGATCTTCTGACCGTTTACTTCTGCAACCGGCATGGTCAAGTCCCCCTCATGGTGATGTCGTCGCGAGAGTAGTCGCGACGGAACCTCAAGCAGGGCGGCATGACAGTACCGCCGCACCTCTCGAGGTCTTGTTAATGGTTGTGAACCCTTCGCGACCTTGGCCTTCGACGCTGCGGCTCGTTGGTTTGGGAAGTACGATCGTTTTTCACGGGAAGCGATATCGATAGGGAGCACGTGGCTAGCAGCGACGGACGGTTTATTGAGATCCGGCGGCACTCGGCGCGGCTAGGTTCATCGGCCGACCTTTCGCCCTTCGGAATCGAACTGGCGGCGGCCACCGGGTCCGACCTCGAGGTGGACTGGGCCATCACCAGTCGCCAGGCCCGGGCCCAACAGACCGCGTCAGCACTCGGCCGCGACCCCGACCACCAACTCGATCTGCTCGACCCGCAGGACCAACGCTTTCTCGATGCCGGTCTCACCGTGGCCTCCTTCGACCGGATAGAGCGGCGCCGGAAAGAGGGAGCCGCCGGACTCGACAGCCTCGGCGATGCGCTTCGAGAGAAACTGATGGAAGCCTGGGCCGAGCATCCCCGCCTACTCGTCGTGTCCCACATGGGTATCGCCGAGCTCACGATCCTGGCCCTGGCAACCGGCGACATTCCGGCCGACGCGCCGCCGATGCTCGGCCACTGTGACGGGGTTCGACTCGCAGGCGACCGCCTCGACGAGATCATCTTCCGCCCCGCCATCGCTCCAGCACCCTAAAGCCAGCTGAACTGGCTGCACCCGAGCCGGACCACCCCTGCTCCGCTGCAGCCAGAACAGTCCGGCGCGCCACCCCAGCCGAACTGGCTGCACTCAAGCCGGACGAGGCATGCGTTGGCGCAGCCAGAATCGGTTGTCGCACCCCGCTACCCGAACCGGCTTGCACCTGAGCTGGCTCACCCCTGCCCGGCGCAGCCAGAATTGACCGCACGCCTTAGAGCAGACGGCGGCGCAGTTCGCCGAGGATGCTGATCACCGAGAACTGACGAATCTGCTCCCGGCCGAACGGCAGCTGAAGAAAGCCGGGTACCGTCTCGCCGTCGATGCTGATGGCGAAGTGCACCGACCCCACCGCCTGACCCTCCGCTTCAGTCGGACCGGCCACACCGGTGACGCCGATACCGACGTCGGCGCCCAACACCCGGGCAGCACCCTCCGCCATCTGAATAGCCGTGGCCTCGGTGATCACCGGCCCCTCGTCCACCCCGAGCATGTCGAACTTCACCTCGGAGGCATAGGCCACCACCGAGCCGCGAAACACATCGCTGGCGCCAGGCACCGCAGTGAGTCGGCCAGCCATCAGCCCGCCGGTAACCGACTCGGCCAGCGCCAGGGTCTTGCCCTGCGTGCGCAGCAGGTCGAGCACCACCGACTCCATCGTTTCGTCGTCGACCCCGAACACAAGGTGACCGATAATCCCCCGCAGATGCTCCTCCTCGGCGGCCAGAATGCCCTGAAGCTCGTCGTCGGTGTCGGCCTTGGCGGTGATACGAACCTTCAGGCCCTCGATACCACTGGCCAGAAAGGCGATGGTGGGGTTGCCGACGTCGTCGAGCTGAGTGATCCGTTCGGCCAACATCTCCGACAGACCCGACTCCGACTGACCCCAGGTGCGCAGGGTGCGACTGCCGATCACCGCCGACTCGCCGGCTCTCGCCATCAGATCGGGAATGACCGTGCCCTCGACCATCTGCTTCATCTCAAAGGGCACACCCGGCACGGCGTAGATCACCTTGTCGCCCACCGGACACACCAACCCAGGCGCCGTGCCCGGCTGCTGATCCATGGTGCGGGCCCCCACCGGCACCTCGGCCTGGCGATAGTTGTTGGCCGGCATCTCCCGACCCCGACTGGTGAACATCGTCGAGATGCGCTCGGCGATGGTGTCGTCGAGTTCCAGCTCGACCCCCATCACCCTGGCGATGATGTCGCGGGTGATGTCGTCCTGGGTCGGACCCAAACCACCACACACCACGACGGCATCGCTGCGATCGAGAGCCAGCCGCAACGCCGACTCGATGCGCTCCGGGTTGTCGCCCACCTTGGTTTGAAAGTGGGAGTTGATGCCGGCCATCGCCAGGTGTTCGCCGATCCACGACGAGTTGGTATCGACGATCTGACCCAGCAGAAGTTCGGTCCCAACAGCCACCACTTCACAACGCACGAGACATCGCCTCCGATTCAAACCAACACCCGAGCCGCAGAACTGCGTACATCGGTGGCTCCGAACCTACTCGCCGCAGAAAACCCCGTCCCCATCCTGTTCGAACGTAATGTCGGCGCTAGACACTGATATTCCACGCTGAGCGCCGACATTTCGGAACCCGGGGAGGCTGCTCTTTAGGGGTCAGAGATGTCGTTATCGCCAGAGACCACCAGTCCCATGATCAGGCAGTCCCATAGCTCACCGGAGTTGCGGCGGTAGTGGTGGATCAGTCGGCCCTCGACCTCGAAGCCGACACTTCGGTAGAGGGCTTGGGCCCGCTCGTTGTGGGGCCACACCTCCAGCGCCATCTTGTGCGCGCCCCGACCGCGAGCCCAGTCGATGGCCGCCACCAGCAGCTCGCGGCCAACACCCTGACCCCGGGCGTCCGGTTCCACCATCATGCCGAAGTGGACGATGCCCGTGGCTTCGACACAACCAAGATGTCCGATCGGAACCTCGTCGGCATCGACCGCCACCAGGATCACGACGTTGTCCAGGGTGAGGGAGCGATCGACCCGGGCGCTCAGCTCCTCGTGATCGACCGGCAACTCGCCGCCAATCCACTGGCCCTCGCCCGCGGTCCGCTCATAGAGATCGATGTAGAACGACCGATCGGACTCCTGTATCTCCCGAATCAACATGAGCCGTACCTTGCCAGCCCGCAGAGCAGAACCAAACTGAGTTTCGAGCGTCGCCCGTGCAGCAATACCACCCGGTGAGTCCCCCGCCGAAGGAATGACTGGTTTGGCAGGAAACTCGTAGCTGGCCAATCGTCGGGCTGCAGTACGATCCGGATGTGGGCACCACCATGGACCGGGCGACGACATCGTCGCTCGAACGGAACCTGGACGGGCTCCAGAAGTTCACCGTGGCGTCCAACTGGTTGGCCTGGCAACCGATCATTGCTCTGTTCATCCGCGAGAACTTCGGCGTCGACACCCTGCTCACCCTCACCGCCATCATGTACTTCGGAGTGGTGGTGGCCGAAGTGCCCTCCGGCTGGATGAGCGACCGACTCGGCCGGGTCATCACCCTCCAGGTGGCTTCGGTGCTCTGGATCATCGGTTACATCGTGCTCATGTTCTCGGCGGGATCGTTCCTGCTGATCGCCGCTGGCCAGGTACTGGTGGCGGCCGGGTTCGCCACGCTGTCGGGCACCGATGTGTCGTTCCACTACGACACCCTTGAGGCGCTCGGGCGCGAGGACACCTTCGAAGCCCGTCAGAGCCGGCTCAAGGCGTTGGCTTACCTCATGGTTGGCGTGAGCGCAGTGGTTGGTGGCGCGGTTGGGCTGGTCGACCTTCGCCTGGCCTTTGGGCTGTCGTTGATCTTCGCCATCTGGCAACTCTCCATCGCTCTGCGCTTCACCGAACCACCGACCGCAGCCGGTGTGGAGACGGTTGGGTTCGGCCAGGCGCTGCGCGACTGCGCCAAGCATCTCGGCGACCCACTCCTTCGTTGGATCGCGGGCTACTGGGTGGCCATGGTGGTGCTCGAGCACGTGGCTCACACGTTGTCGCAGCCCTACATCACCGAGGCTCTCGGACAATCGCCGGAGGATCTGGGCGCCACGCCGCTCGTGGTCGGGATTCTCTTTGCCACCTTCAGCGTTGTCGGCTCGATGGCAGCGGCGGCCACCCCAGCGATGCGGGCCCGCCTCGGCTTCTTCGGACTCCTGGTTGGCGTGAGCGTGATCTCGGCCACGATCGTGACCACCATGGCTGTCGTCGTAGCCCTGCCCGTGGCGTTGCTGTTGGTATTTCGGAGTGTTCAGGGAGCGGTCGGGCCGATCGTACTCACCGCAGCCGTCGCCCCGAGGGTGGCGCAAAATCAACGGGCTACGTATCTGTCGCTGCACTCGCTCTTCGGACGACTTTCCTACGGTTCGCTTCTGCTCATCGTCGGTCGAACTGTCGGCGACTCCCTCGGCGACTCCCTCAACGTGCTGTCGGCGGTGAGCTGGATCCTGGTGGTTCTCGTTGCCATCAGCTGGCTCCTCACACCCCGAACGGTGACTAGCGGAACGTAATGTCGGCGCTGGACGCAGATAATTCGCGCCGAGCGCCGACATTTCGGGACGCCGAACGTAATGTCGGCGCTACAGGCAGATAATTCACCCTCAGCGCCGACATTTCGGGACGGCGGTTGGCGGCGCACCCGTTGGCCAGCTGCTTGGGTGGCGCGATGTCGTATGGTCTGGCCATGCCTGGTCTCACCGATGCTGAACTTGATGCGTTTCTCCATGAGCCGGGACATCTGTTGCGTCTCGGCACTGTCGACACCGATGGCGTGCCGCGGGTGGTGCCGATCTGGTTTCAACATGACGCTGGCAAGCTGTGGTTCACACCACGGGCGAAATCGGCCTGGCTCAACGATCTTCGCGCGTCGCCAAAGGTGTGCTGCACCATAGATGAGCCGAACGGCGAGATGCGCAAGTTGGTGGCCCGAGGCCAGGCCCATCTAGAACACGATCTCGGCGACGACGACATCTGGCGGGATCGCTACCGCACTATCGCCTGCCGCTACGTGCCGTCAGAATTTGCCGAGGCCTACATTCAAGACACCATCGACGAACCGCGGGCCCTGTGGTCGCTCCGCCTCACCGACGCCGACACCTCAACCTGGCGCATGCCGGTTCGGTCGGGAGAAAACCCACTGGCCGTCTGGGGTCGGCAGTACTACCACCGCTGACCATCAACACGGGCGCAACCTGTCAACGGCCATAAGGAACTCCATGTTGGTGGCCATCTGAATCGATGGTCCGACCGGCTTCGACGATGCCGGCGACGGCAATGCTCTTTCCAGCTCGACGCTGCTTGTTCCGCCAGAACCCGTGCGACCTCGAACGCTACGCTAGAACTGTGGGAGCGGGATAGAGGATCTGTCCTGTCGAATCCCCTAGGAGTACATCATGACCTTTATTCTGTCGCTTATCGGCAATATCATTCTCGGCGCCATCGTTGGCTACGCGGCCAGGGCGGTGCTCCCTGGCGCACAAGACATTGGGGTTCCGCAAACTATCGGTGTCGGCGTCATTGCCTCGCTGATCGGCTTCTTCGTGTTCTCGTGGTTCTGGCTGCCGATCACCTTCGTGATCACCATCGTGCTCGCCGCCGCCGGCATCTCCTTTGGAATCAAGCAAGGCTTCTTGAAGCCAAACCAGGGCAGCATCGATCGCGCCTAGCTTCATCTTGGCGGCAAAACCTGCAGCGGGTGTCTGACACCCGTTGCATGTTTCATTCCGAACGGTGACAAGCGAATCGTAATGTCGGCGCTGCACGCAGATAATCCGCGCTGAGCGCCGACATTTCGGGACGGCGCACGTAATGTCGGCGCTGCACGCAGATAATCCGCGCTGAGCGCCGACATTTCGGGACGGCGGTTGGGGGGAAGCGTGGGCTACGACAGCTTGCCTTCGGTGGTCATCACTTCGCGACCGGCGAGTAGGTACTGGGCTCCGCTTACCAGGGTGAGCACCACGGCGATGGCCAACAAACCGTCGGCCGGCCAGGCCGGGTTGTCGGCGAGCCACGGCATGGTGGCGGCGGCGCTGGCCCAGATCTGCACCGTGGTCTTCCACTTGCCCAGCGAACCGGCCGGGATGGCGATGCCCTTACGGGCCCAATAGGAGCGATAGGCGGAGATGCCGACCTCGCGCACCGTGATGATCGCGACCGGCAGCAGCGGGAACCGGCCGATGGCCACCAGCGAAAAGAGCGTTCCCAGTACCAGGAACTTGTCGGCCAGCGGATCAAGGAACGCCCCCGAACGAGTGGGTCCCTGCTTGCGGGCCAGCTGGCCGTCGACCGCATCCGACATCGACAACACAAAGCCGAGAGCAAAGATTGGCCACGAGGCTCCAGCAGTGTCGTCGGCCCCCAGGATCATCATCAACAGCACCGGGGTCACCAGGATCCGGGCCACGGTGATGGCGTTCGCCGGAGTAGCGATCGCCGATGATCCGAAGGTGGTCTCGGTCATCAGACCGGCTCCGCCTCAAGATCGACACCCAGCCCCTGAGTGATCTCAACCTTGGCGAACTCGCCTACCGGCAGCGACTCGGGCACATGAATCACACCGTCGATCTCCGGGGCCTCGCGCGTGGAGCGGGCCACGCCGGGAGCATCAACCAGCACCATCACCTGCGAACCGATCCGGGCATCCTGACGCTGGGCGGTGATGAGATCCTGCGCTTCGCTAAGCTCGGCCAGCCTCTCCCCGGCCAGCGCCGGGTCGACGTGACCGTCCTGGGTGTCGGCGTGGGTGCCGGGTTCCCTCGAATAGGGGAAGAATCCGCACCAGTCGAGTTGGGCCGCGTCAACAAACTCCAGAAGCTCGTCGTGATCTTCCTCAGTCTCGCCGGGGTAGCCGACGATGAAGTTCGACCGGAAGGCCGCATCGGCGTCAAGGCTTCGAATCCGCTCAATGCGCTCCAGGAACTTCTCCCCGTTCCCCCACCGTCGCATCCGTCGCATCAGCGGCGCGCTCACGTGTTGCAGGCTCAGGTCGAAATAGGGCACCCCGGTGGAAAGCATCGCTTCGATCAGACCGTCGGTCAGCTCGGAAGGATACAAATACAACAGCCGCAGCCAGTCGACCCGCTCCCCCACCGCTTCGACCAACTTCACGATGTCTTTGGTGCCCTGGCCCTGATCGCGTCCGAACGAGGCGAGGTCCTGAGCCACCAGCACGATCTCTTTGGCACCGAGTTGATCGACTTCATTGCAGATCGACTCGATGCTGCGTGAAACCTGTGGACCCCGAAACGACGGGATGGCACAGAACCCGCAGGCCCGATCACACCCTTCAGCGATCTTCACGTAGGCCCACGGTGCGGTGACGGGTGGCCGGGGCAGATCAAGCAGGTCGAGCGACAACGGCACCGCAGCGGAGCCCTCGGCCACGACGTCGGCTCGAGACCGCAACATCACCGGCACCGGCCCCGGCCCGGCTCCCACCTCCGCCGAACCGCCTGCGGCCGGAGAGTCTGTTATCGAACCGATCCCCACCACCCGGTCGATCTCGGGCATGGCCTCCGCCAACTCGTCGCCGCTGCGCTCAGCCAAACAACCGGTCACCACAAGCTCAGCACCATCGGCCCGCCCGTCGCTCAACGAAAGGATGGCGCCAATCGACTCTTCCCGAGCATCTTCCACAAAGGCGCAGGTGTTCACCACCACCACATCAGCCGAACCGGCATCGGTGGCCAGGCTCAAACCATCGGCCTCCATCTGGAAACGAAGTTTGTCGGAGTCCACCTGATTCTTCGGGCAGCCAAGAGTCTCCAGCCAGTAGGTGCGGCCCGCTTCGGTCATCTCGCCAGACTACAGGTTCCCCCGTTCCGGACGTGCTGCTGGCCAGGCCTTCACTCAAGGGCGCGGGTTGGCAAACCGAGCACCAAACACCTGACTGGCATCTTCAGCGACGAATATTTCGCTCGCCTGAGCCCGACGCCATCAGTAGGGTCGCCGCCATGCGATTCGGCCATATTGGTTCAGTAGGCGGCATGCCTCGATGTTTCCACTTCGGAAGGATCGAGCATGAGTGCCAACGAACCTGGCAGCAAACATCATCCGCACTACCCCCGCGACATCTACAAGTGGTGGGTCATCGCCGATAACCGAAAGGTTCGGCGCAAGGCCCGCCTGCGCCTGCGTACCGGCGACTGGGAGGCTGCGTACTGGGACGAAAGCTACCGGCGCAACTCCTGGTAGCCGGGCCGCGCCCCACCTCCCGAAAGCCCGAAATGACGGAAGAAGACAAGACTTGTCGCCCTGTTCCGACATTTCGGCTGATGCTGGCGGCTTCGCGGCGCTAGCCGGCCTCGGCGGCTGGGGCCACGACCGGGGTGGCCAACGCTTCTTCTTCTTCGTCGTCGGTGCGCTCGAAGGTGACGGCCAGGCTGGCCAGGTAGATAGCCAGCAGCAGCAGGCCCTGCCACTTCACCAGGCGGCTGCCGGCCCACAACCCCACCAGCACCATTGCGGTGATGGCGATCATCAGGATCACACCCGGGCCGGTTACCCGCTCAGACTCAATCGCTCCCGGACCAAGCAGGGCCACCGCACCACCCACGGCCAGGCTGTTGAACACGTTGGAGCCGAACAGGTTGCCAAGAATCAGGTCGGTCTCACCCTGGCGGGCCGCAGCCATCGAGGTGACCAACTCGGGAAGCGACGTTCCCAGGGCAAAGAGGGTGAACCCAACAAAACCACCGGTCAGGCCGAACTCGTCGGCGATGTTCTCCGCCCCCCACACCAGGATCCAGGCCGAAGCCACCGTTAAGAGAAGACCGATCAGGGTGCGAAGCCCTTCCTGGCCGGCGCTGAAGGTATCGCTGAGCAGCTCCTCCATCTCTGAAGTGACCGCTCCCCCCTTTGACTGGTTGGCCCACCGCAGCACCACGGTTAGCGCGGCGAAGAGGGCGAACAGCATCAGCAGGCCCTCAAGACGGTTAAGTCGCCCATCGATCACAAAGGCACCGAAGATGATCGACGCGCCCAACGCCAGCGGCCCCTGCTGATGAGTGACCTCCCGAGATGAGCTCAACACCGCCACCAAAACCGTGGCACCCAACACCAGGGTGAGGTTGGCGATGTTCGAGCCGACGGCATTGCCCACACCGGCGGCAGGGTTTCCTCCCGCGGCGGCGATGCTCGACACCACCATCTCTGGTGCACTCGTTCCAAAGCCCAGAACCACAGCGCCGACCACCACGGGCGACACCTGGAAACCGGCTGAGAGGCGCACCGCGCCCTTCACAAACTCGTCGGCACCACGAACCAGGACGGCCAAACCAAGCAAACAGGCAAGAACTGAAATCACCATTCGGCCCCAAGCTTCGCACCCCGGAGATCGAATTCCACACTCCCGGCCACACTTCCTCGTTGGGGTTGGCGGCGTCCGAAGCCTTGGCGCGGAGAAACTACTGCCGACGTGGGCGTGCGATGCGTAACAACCCTGCGCGGTAGCTGACCCCACGACGTCGCCAACACCGAACCGACCCGGCGCACGGATGCTTCTTCGACCCGCTCACCCAAGATCGGTGATGCCAGCCCCACAACACCAAGGTGCATACGAGCTACCGGCCGGCATCGGCCAACTACGAAAATCGGCCGAACGCACGCAAGCACGAGCCGTCGCTGTGAGCAGGCTGGCCTGGCTCGGCTCAGTTGGGTTGGTTCATCCACATCCGGTGCAGGATGACCATCAGGTCGGCGTACTGGCTCTCTCGGTAAAAGCCCGGATCGAGCGACTGCATCAGGTTGAGGCCTTCATCAAAGCCAAGAACCAGTGCAGCAATATCGTCGACCGGGCCCGGCAGCTCGCGGCCCAGATCTTCCGCGAGCCGCTCAAGCACCCCGACAAACATGGCGTGCAAGCGCCGCTGATGGCTGACCAGACGGGGACGACTCTCCGGATGACGAGCAGCATGGAGCATCAACTCCATTCGCAGTACCCCGCGCCGTTCCGCTCTCAACGGACCGTCGGGAGCGACCGGTTCGGCACCGATACCCAGCAGAAACTCAACCGGGCTCTCGGCCAGCTCGTACTGCTTCTCGACGTTGGCCACCGTCTCCTCGAGATGGTTTTCCAGCAACTGCAAAACCAGGTCGTCCTTGGTGGCGAAGTTCGAGTAGAAGGCGCCCCGGCTGAAACCGGCCGCGTCACAAACCTCTTCGATACTGGCGTTGCCTATCCCCCGGGCCACAAACACCTCAGCGGCCGCGGTGAGCAGGCGCTGGCGCGTCTCATCGCGGGACGGACGCTTTTGCCGCACCGGTTTTGGTGAAGCTGGCGACGGGCTCGACTCCGAAGACCCGGCGCTCATCGGGTCGACCCCAGGGAAACGGCCGCCGTCGCTATCGGCTTGGCCCCGGAAAGGCCCCTGCCGCGCCCATCGGTTCGAGCCATGCCGGCAACCCGGGAGCGAATAGCTCGGCGGGCGAGTTTGACCGGAGCACTTGACATGATCAAGAGAATACATCATCGTATTCGATACAACTTTGTATCGAGTGACTTGCGACAGGTAATGGTGACGGGTGTCTGCGAAACGACGCCGGCGCCCGGGAACCCTGTGAGCCTCTGCGATCGAGTTGCATCACCGAACCACCGCCAGCGAGATCGCTGGTAAGCACCTGGGGGGCACATGACATCAACAGCCGCAACCACTACCGAAACCGGGCAACGTAACCGCCGGTGGGTTGGGCGCACTCCCGCGGGTATTGCCTTGGTGATGCTCATGGTCGCCACCGCCTGCGCCCCCGCAGTTACCACCCGCTACTTCGACTACCACCGGGTGCGGGTGATCGATGCCCAGGAAAACGGCTTCTTCGAAGACGGCGACGAGATGATTCTGGCCACGATCAGCTTCCGAACCAAGCCCGGTATCGCCGGCAGCACCCAGGTGTGGTTCAACAACGGCTCGCTCGACAAAGCCGCCACCAGCCTGGAGGACGGCGACGTAAAGACCATCCCCAACAGCAAGGGTCTCTATGTGTTCGACGACGTCAAGGCAGTAACCCTGGCCGACATCCAAGCGGGCGAGCGACCGGAACTCATCGGCCACATCGTCATCGGCATCGAAAACGACCACACCCCTCGCGATCTCGTAAAGGACGCACTGGAGGATGCAAGGGACCAGCTTCGAACCGAACTGGTCAACATCATCGAACCGCTCGACCTGTTGGAACTGCTCAACGATCCGGCGGCTCTGAGCGACGAACTGGCGGCAGCAGCAATGCGGGTGGAAGACGCAGCCGTCCCGGACCTGCTGCGCAAGATCGAAATCTTCATCTCCTCGTTCGGTAACCCCGACGACATCCTCAGCAGCAACCTGCTCTTCTTCGTTGCCGTCGACCGAAGCCTTGCCCCCTTCGTCGAGCCGGCCTTCGCCAACCTGCCACCAACCATGTACGGCGGCGCCTTCCCCTTCGATGAGCCCCGCAAGATCGACCTCACCTTCGAAGACCACGAAACCGAATACGTGGTGGAGACCTACATCGGCGATGGCGACCAAGGCTTCAGCCCACCCACCACCCAGCCACCGATCGACGATCCGTGCTTCCCCTCCACCAACCAACCCTTCATTAGCGAAGACGGCATCATCCAATGCCCCTAGGCAAGCGCCCCTAGGCGAGTGCCCTGAACCAGGCCCTAAACCACCCGGCTTAGCGGTCCCCCCACCCGACCCGCGGCCAAATGTCGGAAGCTGACGCGC
>CALAML010000059.1 GCA_937925845.1 uncultured Acidimicrobiales bacterium
CATCCACCCACAGGGCATCAACCGCCGGCACCGGACCGTCGCCCGCGGCATCGGCGGAAAGGGCTTCGGCGATGGCGGCGACGTGCTCCAACACAAAAAGCCCGGTCTCGCGTCGCTCACGAGCACTAGACATGAGTCGCTTCAGCGACTTCACCCGCGGGTTGCGGGCGACCAGATACTCCACGGACATGAGACCGGGCTCTTGGTGTGTTTTGACTCGGGCCGGGTTGTGGCTCAGCCTGCAGCAGCTGCCGGTGCGTTTTCCGCCGCCGCGTTGGCCGCCTGGACCAGGGCGGTGAACGCCTCCGGGTCATTGACGGCCATATCGGCAAGAATCTTGCGGTCCACTTCGATCTCGGCCAGCTTCAGGCCGTGGATGAAGCGGGAGTAGGTGGTGTCGTTCAAGCGGCACGCAGCGTTGATGCGCTGGATCCACAGCTTGCGGAACTCGCCCTTCTTGGCCCGGCGATCCCGGTAGGCGTACTGCAACGAGTGCATGACCTGCTCGTTGGCGGCACGGTAGCTGCGGCTCTTGTTGCCGTAGTAGCCCTTGGCCCGCTTCAGCGTTGTACGACGGTGCTTCTTGGAGTGAACGGCCCTCTTGACTCTCGCCATCGGACGCTCCTTTCGATCTTGGTTGGGGGGAGAAACGTATGTGCAGGTACCGCTGACCAACCCGGTCAGCGGCGCGGGTTACATGCCCAGCAGGCGGCGGGCGCGCTCGGCATCGCCACCGGTGAGCTGACGCTCGCCGGCCAGACGACGCTTCCGGGACTGCGGCTTCTTCTCGAGCAGGTGGTTCAAGTTCTTGTTCCGGCGCATGATCTTGCCGGTACCGGTGACCTTGAAGCGCTTCTTTGCGCCCTTGTGGGTTTTCATCTTCGGCATGGTTGCTTCCTTCGATGGGGGGTGGAGCGGGCTGAGGTAACTCAGACCTGAGAGCGTTAGCCCTCGGCCTCTGGAGCATCGGCTTCGGGAGCCTCTTCAGACTCCGGCGCCTCGGTGGCCTCGGTGGCCTCCGGCGCGCTGGCCTCGGGTGGTTCGGGTGTTTCGTCAGGGGTTGGAGTGACTTCGTCGGCATCACCGGCGGCAACCTCAGCAGCCGGAGCGGCAGGAGAAGCGCCCGCGTTTCGAGCGGCGGCAGCTTCGGCCTCAGCCTCGGCTTCGGCCTGCTTCTTGCGCCACGCCGCCTGGGCCTGGCGATCCGGTCCGAGCACCATTGTCATGTTTCGACCATCGAGCTTCGGATAGGCCTCGACACGACCAGCGTGAGCCACAACTTCGGCAACGTCGTCGAGAATGCGCTTACCAAACTCCGGATGCTGCACCTCGCGGCCCCGGAACATGATGGTCAGCTTCACCTTGTGGCCCTGGAGGAGAAACTTCTCCACCTTGGCCGTCTTCTGGTCGAAGTCACCAGCGCCGATCTTGGGCCGGTACTTCATCTCCTTCACGACGGTGTTGCTGCTCTTGCGACGGGATTCTTTGGCCCGCTGCGCATTCTCGTACTTGTACTTGCCGTAGTCCATGATTCGACACACGGGAGGGCTGGCTTTGTCCGCCACCTCCACGAGGTCCAATCCCATCTCACGCGCCATGGTCAAAGCCTGTGGCAGCGGACGAATGCCGATTTGTTCGCCATCGGGCGCCACGAGACGTACCTCTCGTGCCCGGATTCGATCGTTGATCCGGGGTTCGTCGTCGATGGGGGTAGCTATGGCCGATCACTCCTCAAAACCTGTCCTCCTTAGTTGGACGGTTCATGCGGAAGCGAAGGCGTGACCCCCCGGCGACGTCTGATCGAAACGATCAAGCAGTCACCCGGACGGCAGCTTGTGGCCAAAAGACCTGGTCGCACGGTTGCGGTAGCCTCAACTCCGGTTGGCCAGAGAACAAGTCTTCGACCAAGATCATTGTTGAACCACTGCGGGTGGCCAGGTGGGGGACGTACCCCGCTTCGTATCTGTTGTCGCCCGGTAGCGTACCAGCAGCAGCGAAATGTAGCTACAGACTTCGGGAACACCGGTAGCAACACCCGCCGGGTCAACCCGGGGAAGCCAGCCAGAACCTGGCCGAAAACCCGGCCAAGAACCGTCCCAGCGACAGCGAGGAAACCCTACGATGAGCAGCCTCTGGACCCCCGGTGGAGAGCACCCGGTCGAGCGTGAACCGAGCACTCCCCCGCCGAGCGAACCCGCACCGGGTCCGGCCGGAGCGACCCAAGCTCCCAGCGGGGCCCCCGGTGGGGCGGCGAGCGGAGGGCTGCCGCCCACCATTCCCGGCCCCGATGGTGAACCGATCTCGATCGAAGATCTCACGCCGGAACAGCGGGCCGAACTCGAAGCCCAGGTCGAGGAGATGGCGCGGGTACGCGAACAGGTAAGCCAGACGCCGGCCTATGTGGTGGTCGCCAACCACGTGATGGGGCTCTACGAACTGGCGGCCATCCACCTGAGCGCCAACCCGCCCAACTTCTCCGAAGCATCGGTGGCCATCGACGCCCTGACCGCAGTAGTCGACAAGCTCGAGGGCCGACTCGGAGAAGCCGAGCCCCAGTTGGTGGAGGCTCGAGCCGGACTCCAGCAGGCGTTTGTGGCCCTCAAGCAGCAGGCGGGCGAAGCGGGCGCGCCGGGCTGATTCAGCCGGTCGGGCTCGGGGCGACCTGAGCGGCTTCCCACCGGCCGAGGTGGCCGGCAACGGCCTCAAACATGACCCTCGCGCCCACTTCGGTGGTGCGCGAACCGTCAGCGATGGCGGTGCAGTGCAAAAAGTAGTCGCGCCCGTCGTCGCCGCCAACAGTTCCGTACCCGGCGGGTTCATCCCATTCGGTCACCGTGCCCATCGTCATGACCACAGGCTACTGACCCAGGGCGCCCGCCCCGTTGCGCTGCGTTCCATCGGGCTGGGTGAGGTGGTGATGATGTAGCTTCAGCTTGTACGAAGTGACCGGATTTCGGACAGGGGTGGGGTCGGTGCAAACCAGAAACGCCGAAACAAACAACGGGAAACACATCTCGCGACGCTTCATCCTGGGGGTCTGGGCGCTCGCGACCGCTGGTTTGATCGCGGGTGCGTGCGGCGCAAATGGAAGCGAAGAGTCGGCCCCCACAGTTGAGGTGGGCGATGCTCCGACCACCACTGCGCCAGAGGTTGAGGCCGATGGCGGAACCGAGCAAAGGGCTGAAGCCCCCGCGGATGCCGAGGATGCGCCGACACCGATCGACCCGGCCGAATACCTGGCCGAGGCATCATCGATCGAAGGGGCACCCGACGACCGATCACTCCCGCCCACGGCCCCGGAAAGCCCGACCGGAGCCTACGGCTACTCGCGCTATGTGTTCAGCCAGATCGACGGTGAAGTACTGCCGACCCTGATCGAAGGGCCGCGCGGGCAACAAACCCGGTGCCAGGACCTCGACAAGGAGTGCAGCTATCTCGAGCTCAAGGCCCTTGCGGAGTCCGACCGGCCTATCCCCGACTATCTGGCCATGACCCGTCCCGAAGTCGAACAGCTGGTTGAACAGCTTGACCAGGTGAACGCGGCCGTCGATGCCAGCCCAACCATCGAAGAGGCCTGCGCCGCTGGTTTCCGGATCGCCTCGTCGCAGAACGCCAACATGGGCATCCACGCCATCAACCCCAACGGCTCCACCGTCGAATTCGATCCAGGTCGACCCCAGATGGTCCTGTACGCCAAGGATGGCGGCGAGCAACTGACCCGAGCCGACCAGGGTGACTGCATCGACGGTGAGTGGACCGGAGAAACCGGCTACGAATCGGTCGGCGCCGTCTTCACGCTGCTCCTCACCGATGAACATCCTGAAGGCTTTGCCGGTCCGACCGACAATTGGCATATCCACCTCAACACGTGCGCCGGAGCCTCGACCGAAGGCGGTTCGAAATCGGTTGAGGACCTCATCGAAGAGGCCGAAAGCGGCAACCGGGGTACGTTCAGCCGCAAGGCCTGCGAGGCGGCCAACGGGGCATTCCAGGAGATCATCCCGGTGTGGATGATGCATGCCTACGTCGACCCCGACCATGACCCCCAGGGTGGGGTGTTCGCCATGTTCAACCCGAGCATCTCGCCGGTCTTTGATGACCTGGATCAGCTCGAAGAAGTCCGGACCGTACGGGTCGAGGGAGCGGTCGCGGCGCCAATCAACAACTTCGACTACGGCAGCGTGACCGCTGAGGTCGGTGAGCGGATCGTCTTCTCGAACTCCGACAGCGTCCCCCACACTGTGACCGCCGGATCGGCGGCGACTCCGTCAACAGCCTTCGACAGCGGCGTCCTCGGTGCGGGCCAGGCCTGGGAGATCTCCTTTGACGAACCCGGCAGCTACGAACTCTTCTGTGTCCTGCACCCCGCCATGAGCGCCACCGTCGAAGTTGGCTAGGTCGGACCTCGACCGAGCGATTCGCCGTCGCTGACGGTTGGGAGTTCAGCTGGCGGAGGCCTCGAGCGCCTTCTCGGTCGGGTCGACCTCCACCTCGCAGCGCTTGCGAACCCGAATCACCAGCAGCACTAGCATCGCCGCTTCCGACAGGTAGGTGGCGATGATGGCACCGGCAAGACCGATGATGGGGATGAGGGCCACGTTCAACGCCACGTTGGCCAGAGCGCTCGCGATTTCAGCCTGAGAACGCAGGCCCTGATGCCCGGCCCCGGTCAATACGTTTCCCACCACCACGCTGGCGGTCCGCACCAGCGGCAGACCAGCCATAGCCAGAACGATCCAACCGACGTTGTCGAAGTCGGGACCCATGAGTTTGGAGACCAACGGCGTAGCCACGACCGCGATCACCGTGCCGACCATGGTCAAGGCCATAGCCGGTCGAGCGATCCTCCAGCCGTAGCGCACCGCCTGGCGTGTGCCACCGGCACCCCGCTTGAAGAATTCGGCGTAGCTCGCCACCAGTACCGACTGCGCCGGCATGGTGCCGTAGCCAATGAATCGGGTACCGGCTCCGTAGAGGCCGGCATCGGTATCGAGACCCGAACGCAACAACATCGTGACGTCGGTGCGACCCTTCAGAGTCTGGGCACCGCGACTGACAGCAAAGCTGCTTCCTTCACGCCACAGCTCGATGAGCGACTCACCGCGGATAGTCGAAACCGAGGTGGGAGCGGATGCTTTTGGACCCGGCTCGTGGGCGGCGATGGCCGAGGCCCCTGCAAGCGGCCTCACCCAGCTCTTCACCCAGAGCGAGGAGATGATGGCAATCGCCACCACGCCAACGATCTGCATCGACGCCAGTCGCTCGATGTCGTCCCAGCCGAATACCACCATGGCTACACCGCTGGCCGCCTTCACCCCACTCGAAGCCAGAAAGTGAACAGCCAAAGCGCCGTAGCGTTCGGCCGCAATGCAGGCATCACCGTTGCCAGCCAACAGGCCAAAGGTGAGAAACTCGATGGCACCAAAGACCGCCAATGCCGACAGCGCCCGACCGGGCAGGACCAACCCACCCACCAGCACCGTCAGCACATACATCGGCACGCCGAGCAACGCCAGAGTGCGCAACATGGCCCGCCAATGCGGACCAAAAGCGTTGGCGTTGGTGCCAGTCCGAGCGATCAGAACCTGCGAGGTTCCCATCGTGGCCAACGGCGCGGCGATCCCGACATAGCCGACGACGCCCACGTAGACACCGAAGGTCTCGGCGCCGAGTGACCGACCGATCGACAACGCCGAAATCAAGGCAAACACCGCATTGCCGATAAAGCCGACGAGGCTCCACAGCGAACGACGGCTGGTCTGCGACTGAGAGAGCCGGGCCAGGATTTGTTTCATGGTTGACGCCGTACCGACGGAACGCGTTGAACGAACCTGCGCTGACCCGCCATTCCCGACGCGCCCGGGACCGCCCCGGTCAGCATTCGGTGCCGCCTATCGGGCTCCAACCGGAATCCGGTCCGTTGCCTCGGCGACATCAGCCGTGCCAGCGGCGGCAGCCGGTTCGATCAACTTGCCCTGGGACTTCTGCAGGAAGAAGAGGCCGGTGGCACCAGCCATGCTCAGCGCCAACAAGGCCCAAACCTGCGGTGTCGAGGTGACCCGCATGATCCAACCGTCGATACCGAGGTCGACTTCGAAGATCCGTTCGACGGCCCAGACCGCAGCGATCAGCGCCAGCAGCACCGAACCGGCCCGCATCAGGGGCAGG
>CALAML010000060.1 GCA_937925845.1 uncultured Acidimicrobiales bacterium
CCGAGCCGAACTGCGGTTGCAGGCCGAGTACGCCCGCGACGAGGAACAGCTGTTGGCGGCGTGTGGCTCTCGGGATCCGGAAGAGTTGGGTCGGTTTGTGTCGCAGTGGCGGTGGAACAACAACGAAGCGGCTTCGCGCGAGGATGCGGCGCGTAGTTACAACAATCGTGGGGTGTCGATTCAGGAGGGTTTTGATGGTTCGGGTTCGGTGCACGCCAACCTCGACGCCACCGGTCTAGCCACCGTCACCGCCGCACTGGAAACACAACCGGATCGCACCACCGGCCCTGACGAGCCTCGCACTTTGGCTCAGCGCCGAGCCGACCGCCTCGTCGGTATCTGTGGTGAAACCCTCGACACGTCTGATCCCATCGACACCCACCACGAGCCCGACACCGGCCATGGAGACATCGCAGGCTCCGGTGACGATGCCGATGGCGGACACTTCGATGGCTGCTGCGACGACGCCATCTCCGACACTGATGGCAGTGCCGATGAGTCGGTGGTGGCGCGGAAGCCGGTTCGGTTGAGTGCTGAGTCGGCGGAAATGCTGATCAAGCTGCTGTCGGGTGAACCGGTCGCTCCGACCGAAGCTACGACCGCCGAGATTTGTGCCGCTTTGGGGCTGCCTACGTTGCAGGACATTGCGATGGAGGCTTCGTCGCGGTCCACGATCGATGTGATCATCGATCTTGAAACGCTTTTGGGTCGTGATCACCCCAACCTGGATGGTCTCGTGCAAACGTTGGCCGACGGCCGGCCGATCCCTACTGAAGTGTGGGAGCTGTTGGCTTGTGACACGTCGATTCGGCGGGTTGTGACCAAAGGCAAAAGCCAGGTCATCAACTACGGACGGGCTACCCCGATCATTAGTGACCAGTTGCGGAAGTTGGTCCGAAAGCGGGATCTGCATTGCCAGTTCTCGGGATGCGACGTACCCGCCCGCTATTGCGACATCCACCATCTGGTCCACTGGCACCTCGGCGGCAAGACCGATGAACAAAACCTGGCTTGTGTGTGCCGCCGGCACCACAACATGATCCACAAACTCGGCTGGACCCTCACCCGAAACGCGAACGGGCAACTGATAACCACCAGCCCTTAGCCGGGCGCGGCCAACACGCACCACAAACCCAAAACCCTCGACCCACCCCAAGTCGAGGGCCCCGCCGCGCCCAGGAAGCGGAGCTAGACAGTGCCCTGGTTGCCATCTGGCTTGAGGCACTGCCGGGCACGGCCAACGCTCACCACAAACCCAAAACCCTTCCCAAGTCGAGGGCACCGCCGCGCCTCCGAACAAGGGCCTGGCGCGCGCGGCCAGCTCCGGCTGCGTTCCAGGGTTCGCCATCACAGCCCAATCAGCGACAACCCTGCACCGGGAGATCACCGGGCCCGCTTCCATCTTCCTCTTGCGGTCCCGCAAGCCCAGATGCCGTGCTCACCATCCCTGAAGCGGCCCAAGTCGAGGCTTCCAGCGGGCCCTATGAAGTGGAGGAAAGGCCGGCGTAGACGTCGAGCGCGGCTTCGGACTTATTGAGGGTGTAGAAGTGGATGCCTGGTGCGCCGGCTTCAAGCAGTTCGTTGCTGAGCTCGGTGGCGTGGTCCACGGCGATGCGGTAGCGATCATCGGGCGTGGCTGCTTCGAGGCGGGCGAAGAGACCCGGCGGAACTCGGGTGCCGTTCATGGCGGCGAAGCGACGGATGGTCTTTGGGCTGAGGGGAGCGATCACGCCGGGCACCACCGGCGTGTCGCAGCCGAGCTTGGCCAGGTCGTCGACCATCCGCAGGTACACCTCGGAGTCGAAGAAGAACTGGCTGACGCCAAAGTCGGCGACCTTCAACTTGTCGGCCAGACGGGCCCGGTCAGCACGAGTTGTGTCTGATCGCGGATGTAACTCAGGGAACGCAGCTACGCCAATAGAGAAGTCGCCGGCATCCCGGAGGAGCTCAACCAGTTCGGTGGCGTACACAAAGTCGCCGCCAGCGTCGGTTCCGTCAGCCGGCGGGTCACCAGCGAGAGCGAGGATGTTGACGATGCCGTTGTCGGCGTAGTCGCCGACCAGGAGCCGGAGCTCCGCTTCGGTGTGGCCGATACACGTGAGGTGGGGCATGGCCGGGTAGGGCCGGTTGCGGTCGAGTTCCAACACCAGATCGCGGGTGGTGTCGCGGGTGGTGCCACCGGCCCCGTAGGTCACCGAGATGAAGCTCGGGTCGAGCGGTTCAAGCTCGTGCAGCGTCTTTTCGAGCGATCGGGCCGCCTCGTCATCCTTTGGTGGAAAGAACTCAAAAGACACCGTGGATTTGTCGCCAAGAAGGTCGCTGATCTTCGCCATGACCACCAAGAGTAGACCACGGGTTGGAAAGAATCAGACTCAGGTTTGAGTCAAACAGTGGCCAAACTGCCCGGAACAGGGCTCAAAGTTCGATTTGAGGGGTACCTACGCGGTAGCGTTGACCTTAAGCCGATTCACGCTGCGTGGCGTTGACTCTCCCCTGGAGTCGAGCGACGGAGCACGGGAGCACCACCCACCATGGCCTTGCCATTTGACGATTCTCACCCCTTTCTGGCTGCAGCACGAGAAAGAGTCCTGGTATACGACGGAGCCTTTGGCACCGGCATCCAGGAGCTGAACCTCACCGCGGACGACTTCGGTGGTGAGGACCTTGAGGGCTGTAACGAACTCCTGTGTCTCACTCGCCCCGACGCCATCCGCACGCTTCACACCAACTATCTCGATGTGGGCGTCGATGTGATCGAGACCGCCACCTTCGGCGCCTTCTCGATTCCGTTGGCCGAGTACGACATCCCGGAAAAGACCTACGAGATCAACGTCGCTGCGGCTCGGATCGCCAAGGAGGTGGCCGCCGACTACTCCACCCCCGACAAGCCTCGTTGGGTCGCCGGCTCGATCGGCCCCGGCACCAAGTTTGCCTCGCTGGGCCAGATCCCCTTCGCTGAGCTGCGTGACTCCTACGAGGAGCAGGCCCAGGGCCTGATCGATGGCGGCTCCGATCTTCTGATCATCGAAACCATGTTTGACCTTCTCGGCGTGAAGGCAGCCATGATCGGCGCTCGCAAGGCCATGGCCAAGGCCGGCCGGGAGCTGCCGATGCAGGTGCAGGTCACCATCGAGCTGACCGGTCGAATGCTGCCGGGCACCGAGATCGGTGCTGCACTGGCTGCGCTGGAGCCGATGGGCCCCGGCGTGATCGGCATCAACTGCGCCACCGGCCCGGCCGAGATGAGCGAGCACCTTCGCTACCTGAGCCAGCATTCGCGCATCCCGATTTCGTGTATCCCCAACGCCGGTCTGCCGTCGGTGGTTGACGGCCATATGCACTACGACCTCACCGCCGAACAGCTGGTGGAGTACCACACCCGGTTCGTCACCGAGTACGGCGTCACCGTCATCGGCGGTTGCTGTGGCACCACGCCGGAGATGATGAAGCAGGTCGTCGACGGCTGTTCCGACCTCACCCCAGCCAAGCGCGAGCCGCTTCATGAGCCCGGCGCCACCAGCATCTACGACTTTGTGCCGTTTAAGCAGGACACCTCGTATCTCGGCATCGGTGAGCGCACCAACGCCATGGGTTCGAAGAAGTTCCGTGAGGCCATGCTTGAAGGCGACTGGGACATGTGTGTCCAGATGGCCAAGGACCAGGTGCGGGACGGCTCCCACATTCTCGATGTGTGTGTCGACTACACCGGCCGTGATGGCACCGTGGACATGCACGAGATCGCCAGCCGCTTCGCCACTCAGGCCAGCGCCCCGCTGGTGCTCGACAGCACCGAACCCGAGGTGATGGAGGCCGGGCTTCATTGGATCGGCGGCCGCGCCATCCTCAACTCCGCCAACCTTGAAGAAGGCGAAGAGGAGGGCGCCCGTCTCGACCGGGTGCTCACCCTGGCCAAGACCTACGGCGCCGCCGTCGTGTGTTTGTTGATCGACGAGGAGGGCCAGGCCCGCGACCTCGAGTGGAAGATGCGGGTGGCTCACCGTCTTCACGACATCGCGGTGAACAAGTACGGCCTTGAACCGGGGTCGCTCATCTTTGATGCGCTCACCTTCCCACTCAGTACCGGCGACGATGATCTCCGTCGCGACGCCATGGCCACTATCGACGCCATCCGTCGCATCAAGACCGAGTTGCCGGGTGTGTTCACCACCCTTGGTTTGTCGAACGTGTCGTTTGGTCTGAAGCCCGCGGCCCGCCACGTGCTGAACTCGGTGTTCCTCCACGAGTGCACCGAGGCCGGCCTTGATTCCGCCATCGTGCATTCGGCCAAGATCGTGCCGCTGTCGCGGATCCCCGACGATCAAAAGAACGTCTGTCTCGACCTGATCTATGACCGTCGTCGGGAGGCGACCGACACCGAAGACGCCTACGACCCACTCCAGGCTCTGTTGGCCATCTTCGCCGACGTGGAGTCGGTCAAGGTGGTGAAGGAGGATCGCACCGATTGGCCGGTGGAGAAGCGGCTCAGCCAGCGCATCATCGACGGCGAGCGTGACGGTCTCGAAGACGATCTCGACGAAGCGATGGCTCAGGGCACACCCGCCCTCGACATCGTGAACGACACGCTGCTGGCCGGCATGAAGGTGGTCGGTGACCTCTTTGGTGCTGGCGAGATGCAGCTGCCGTTTGTGTTGCAGTCGGCAGAAACCATGAAGACCGCGGTGGCTCACCTCGAACCGCACATGGAGCGGGCCGAGGACGACACCTCGAAGGGCCGAATCGTGTTGGCCACGGTGAAGGGCGATGTTCACGACATCGGCAAGAACCTGGTCGACATCATCCTCACCAACAACGGCTACGAGGTGCACAACCTCGGCATCAAGATCGCCATCTCCGAGATGATCGACAAGGCCCTTGAGGTCAACGCCGATGCCATCGGTATGAGCGGCCTGCTGGTGAAGTCCACGCTGATCATGCGGGACAACCTGGAGGAGCTCAACAACCGTGAGCTGTCCAACATCCCGATCCTGCTTGGTGGTGCGGCGTTGACCCGTCGCTATGTAGAGAAGGACCTTCGTGAGGTCTACAGCGGCCGACTGTTCTACGGCAAGGACGCCTTTGAAGGCCTCGACGTGATGCAGCGTCTGGCCGAGATCAAGAGCGGCGCCGACGACCCCGATTTCGGACGGGTGCCGACCGGACGGGTGCTTCCGGAGCGGGAGAACCGGGCCAAGGCCGACGTTGACATCCCCACCCGGTCACCCGATGTCATCACCGACAACAAGATCTACGAACCGCCGTTCTGGGGTTCGCAGGTGGTGAAGGGCATCGCCATCGACGAGATCGCGGCCTACATCAACGAGACCGCCATCTTCCGTAACCAGTGGCAGTACCGGCCGGAGAACGGCGAGACCGACGACGAGTTCAAGGAGCGCCTGCGGCCGATGCTGCGGGCCCAGTTGGCCGATGCCAAGCAGAAGAACCTGCTGATTCCCCAGGTGGTGTACGGCTACTTCCCGGCCAACGGCGACGGCAACGATCTGGTGATCTGGACCGACGAGACCCGCACCGAGGAGCGCTGCCGGTTCCGCTATCCCCGCCAGAGCGAAGCACCGTTCCTGTGTATCGCCGACTTCTTCCGGCCCATCGATTCCGATGAGGTCGACGTGGCTGCGTTCCACATCGTCACCATGGGTCAGGAAGTCTCGAACGAGACCGCCCGCCTCTTTGCCGACGACAAGTATCAGGAGTACCTGATGGTCCACGGCATCGGTGTGGAGATGGCCGAGGCGCTGGCCGAGTTCTGGCATCACCGCATCCGCACCGAGTGGGGCTTTGTCGACGAGGACGGCCCGAACGTGGCCGGCCTGTTCCGCCAGAAGTACCGCGGCGGTCGCTACTCGTGGGGTTATCCGGCCTGCCCCGATCTCGAAGACAACATGACCGTGGCCGAGCTCCTTGAAGCCGACCGCATCGGCATCGAAGTCAACGAGGAGACCGGTTTCCAGTATCAGCCGGAGCAGTCCACCTCCGCGCTGATCTGCCACCACCCAAGGGCCAAGTACTTCGTCGCCCGCTAAAAGCGACAAACCTGCTGGCGCACCTCAGAAGCGCGCTAGCAGGTTCATAATCGGGTCGGTCTCAGCATCGCCCTCGGGCCGGACACCTGTGAACGTCCTTGGCCAGCACCCACCCGAGCCGTGCCGGTTGAACAGGGCTAGTGCGCCATCCTCAGGCCCAGCTCGAGGACGCAGGGTTGCGCACTTCGTGCCACCCCGCCGACCTGGGTTGCGAGCGGCGCCGCGAAGTGGAATGCCGGGGTCACCTCGAACCGCGAAAACAGCAACTCTGCGGTTCGGCCCATGGCGTGGAGCGAAAACGGCTGCGCCGGACAGGTGTGGGCCCCGTGGCCAAACGTTGTCACCAGCTCGAGCGCCGAAAGGCCCGTGACATCGGCGAGTCGGCGCTTGTTCCAACGATCGGGATCCCAGTGCTCAAGCCCAGGCCCAGCGGTGGTGTTGGTGAGGGGTAAGAGGGTGGCGATGGTATCTCCGGGCGGCACGGTCCACCGTTGGGTGCCGTCGTCGATGGTGACCGGCTGCCCATGGACCTCGCGCAACATGATGGAGCGCTGGGCCAACCGGATCGACTCCATGGCGCACCGCTCCAAGAAGGCGCCGTCTTCCAGGGCTCGCTCGGCCGCATCGCCATGGTGGGCCAAGTCACAGAGCAACCAGCCGGTGGCGGCGAACAGGTTCGACATCGACGCCAGATGGACCACGACCAGATCCAGGGCGGCGCCCTCAAGCGCCTCCGGCTCCGCAAGGTCGGACCAGCTGGCGAGGATCTCGGAGAACGCGCCGCCCGCTCCCCCGGGGTCTCCTTCATTGAGCCAGGCGTCGCGGATCAACTCGACCGCACCAGCCAACGCCTCCCGTGATGCGCCGTGTTGGTCCGCCCCACCGGCGATCTGATCGGGGCGGACGAACGCGGCCGCCGGGTCGAGTCGGTCCAACAGGCCCGTCAGCTCGTCGAACCCGGCGGCGCCGGTGAGCCAGGGTCCGCCAAAGCTGGCAATGCCGCTTCGGTGGCCGATACGCCGACTCAGATCGAACGCCTCCACCTCGGACCCGTCATCAAGCTCCGACAGTTCGGTGACGATGGCTTCCTCCAACACCGAGCGGTAGCGGGCCACGTCATCTCGACCAAACAACTGGTGAGGCAACGTTCGCCGGGCAAAGAACACCTCCTGCGGCACTTGCCGCGAGAGCATTCGCAGGTCGGCGAGGCCCTTGCTGGCCTCGGTTTCGTCCAGGTCATAGAACGCCCGCACGCCAACAGCCGAGAACAGGAACAGGTAGGAGGTGTCGGGGCCCTCGATCACAAACGTGTCGCCCAGCTCAGCGCGGGCCGTGGCGATGGCCTCGACCGGGTTGTCGACGGGCCCATCCCACGGCATCTTCAGCCTGGCCACCGGCGGGTGGGGCGAGATGCTCACGGGTCAGCCCTGGGCTCGGGCGGTTTCTTCGGCTACGAGGATCGCTGCGTCTTCTGGCAGGAGCCAGCCCTGTCCCACTGCGTTGTCGGCCGAGGCCTGCATCTCTTCGAGGTAGGCCTCGTCACTTTCGTAGCGCTCGGCCAACACATCGGCCTCGATGGGCAGGGTTTGGCCAAACAGACCGCAGAACCCACCGCCTTCGCCGGGGTCGCCGGTGATGACCCGGCGGGGCGCATCGACACCCGGGGTGCGGATGCCGCCGAGGGCGAGCCCCAGTTCGTCGCGGGCGATGACGATTTCGCTGCCGTCGGCGCTGAGTTCGGCCTCGATCACCGGCGAGGTCGGTGGTGTGGTTCCTTCGCTGACCCAGGCCACCAGATGGCTGAGGGCAGCCTGGAGCGTGGAGTGGTGGGGGCCGTCGTTGACGGTTTCGCAGCCCAGGACCGACCCCAGCGACGGGTCGCGCTCGGCTCCGGTGGCTACCGCAAGAGTGTAGGCGTCGGCGTGAGCTGTGCCTGCTACCTCCCAGGTGTGCACGTTGGTGCTGTCGGGCTGACGGGCCCGGAAGAAGCCAAGGCGATTGATGTCGGTTTCGGCTTCGAACTGGAAGACCGGCACGTCGATGTCGGTGCGAACCAGCGCTACTTCTGGCGATCCTTCACGGGAGCCATCGGGGTTCGGAGCACCTGAACCCCGGCTGTGAAGCAGAAAGCCGTCGTACACGCCCACCACCGGGTGGATGGCGTTGACGTAGGTGGTGAGGAAGATGGCCGACTGCGACTCGCCGATGGCGATCACCTGCTCCGGTTCATAGCCGCTAAGCACGTCTAGGGGGCCGTCGGCACCGTCAGCACCGCCGGACCGAATCAACACGCCGGCCTGGCTCATGATGTCGAAGGCGAAAGCGTCGCCGGGGTGGGCCAGGCTGCCGTAGCGTTCGGGATCGGCGGCGGGAAGGCCGGCGGTCTCCACCAGGTCCGAAATTGCGGAACCCCCATCGCCGGCGCCGATCACGCCAACGGCCTGGACCGACACGCCAACGTACACATGACCGGCCCGAGCAAATTCCTCGGCCGTGAACGCCCAGTCGGGGCTGGTGTCGAGGCCGGAGGTGACGTTGAACCATTCCACCATCACCGTTCCGCTGAAGTCTTCCGCCGGCGGGCGCAGCACGATCATCCGGGTGCGGTAGGCGCCGGTATCGGCCGGCTCAACATCCCAGTTTCCTTCAGGTACCAGTTCGCTGGTTGAGCGGTAGCTGGTGGCGTCGCCTCCAAAGATGAACTCCTCTTCGGTCCATCCCTCGGGTAGTGGTGCAAAACTCAGCGGGTGAGTCACACCGGCACCGCCGGTTGCCGCCACCACATCGGTGGGTAACACCGCAGCCAACGCCGGATCGCGAACGAACCCGCCGGAGGTTTCCTCGACGGGGTCCTCTTCACTGTCGGAGCCGTCTTCGTCGGAGCCGTCTTCCTCGGTGGAGTCTCCGTCGGTGGCAGGCGCATCGTCAGTGTCGACATCATCATCGCCACCGTCATCGGTGGCTGGCTCATCGTCAGCGTCGGCATCATTATCGGCGCTGCTGTCGTCGGTCCCAGCATCATCATCGCTTGATTCAGGTGATGAATCCTCGTCCTCGGGCTCGTCGCCGTCATCGGTTCCGGCCGCTTCGTCTTCGACCGACGCATCGCCAACCGCGCCTTCGTCAGCCGAACCACTGCTGTCGCCGCAGCCACTCAGGGCCACCACCAGGACCAGTCCGACCACCAGCCGAAAGAGGGAGCCCAACATCGTCGCCGCAGAAGACATCCTCCAAGCCTGCCACAGACCGCTGCTCCCGGTCGTTTGGTGTCAGGGGTGCCGGCGCCGACATGGCGGGCATCACCCGCACGTTGTAGCCGCTGAGTTGTCGGTGTCGTGTCTACCGAACCGATTCGTTTCGGAAAAACGATCTCTACTGCGTGGAACTCTGCCCTACGGGACGCAGCGTTCGTTGGAGATCGCCAGCGGCACTCCTGCCGCCACTGCGTCAAGAGCCTCTTCAAGAGCATTGACCCGGGTGGCGAAGCCGACCTCGCGTTCGCGACTGGCCCCGTAAACGATGCCCAACACCTTGCCGTCGTCTCCCACTACCGCGGCGCCGGAGTCGCCGCGATTCACTTCGGCTGCCACTTCAATGCCCAGCCGCAACACCGTCTCTTCGATGAAGATGTCTTCGATCGTGACCCGCAACCGTTTTGTCACCTCGACCGGCCGGGCTTCCAACCCGGTTTCGGTCCACAGCAGCATTCGCGCTGACTCCCCCTCTTCGGCTTGACGCAGCTCCAGAAAGCCGCGGGTCGGCGCCCGCAAAACGGCCAGATCGGCAGCGATGTCGAGCACCAGAAGCTCAGCGGTGGCCGTCGTGCCATCGACGGCAGTCACCTCGATCTCGTCGGCACCGGCCACCGTGTGAGCCGAGGTGGCAATCAGGTCGGGCCCTACCGCAACCGCCGAACCCACCGCTGGCACCAACGAACATCCGAGCGCGCTCACCCCAAAGGTGGCGTCGGCGGCGGCAGTCAGAACGTCCACACCCGCGGTCGTCTCGACTTGTTCGACCGCAGGATCTACGTCACCGACACTCGGGTCGGCCGCTTCGGTCGATCCACAGGCCGCGACCAGCCCCATCAGCCCAAAAACGACGAAATGTCGGAAGCTGACGCGCATTATCTGGCTCAGGTTCCGACATTTCGGTCGGGTTCGGGCATCACGCCCACACCACCGGGAGTAACCGGCCGTCCTGTTGGGCGCTTTTGTCGGCCAACTCCAACAGACGCTGCACTCGAACCCCTTCGGCGAAGTCCGGTTCGCAGGTGCGGCCTTCGATGATGGCGTCGATGAATTCGCCGATCATGGCTCCGCCGGAGCGAAACACGTCGCGGTAGGTGTTGTGCACGGTGTCCCGGCGCAGATCGCCCCAGATGTCGTCGGGGATGGCCATCACCTCGGCCGGGCCGGACGCTCCAGCTACGAGACCGCGCACCTCCTGGGTGGCCTCCCAGTCATTGAACGTATAGAGGGTGCCGTCGGAACCGTGGAGGTCATAGTGGTGGGTCTGGTTGAAGGCTCCGCCTTCCC
Organism: uncultured Acidimicrobiales bacterium; assembly: GCA_937925845.1. Taxonomy (GTDB): domain Bacteria; phylum Actinomycetota; class Acidimicrobiia; order Acidimicrobiales; family CALAML01; genus CALAML01. Next base: position 10,577 of record CALAML010000060.1, read on the forward strand.
AGCAAACTGCGCTCACCTGGAGGGTGCCGTACGCGCCAGACTCGAAGCGCACCGTCATCTGGGCTGAGTCTTCGGTGCGTTCGTAGTCGGACCCGTCGGGGCGGTTCGGTCGTTCGTAGAAGGTTTCGGTGATGGCACCGATGGCGGTGACTTCGCCGAAGAGCCAGCGGGCCACGTGCAGCCAGTGGCTGCCAAGGTCGCCGAGCACGCCCGAGCCGGCCAGGTCCCGGTCGAAGCGCCAGCTGTACCCCTCGTCGCGGGCGAACCCGGTGAAGTAGCGCATGTTGAGGTGGTGGGGCCGGCCGAGGAACCCGTCGTCGATCAGCCGCTTCAGATACTGGTTGGTGGGCATGTAGCGGTAGGTGAAGGGAACCAGCGTGGCCACGCTGGCGGTCGCGGCGGCATCGGCCATCTCGGCCGCTTCGTCGACGGTCAGGGCAAGAGGCTTTTCGCACAGCACCGGCTTGCCCGCGGCGAGCGCGGCCATCGCCAACTCGTGGTGGCTGTCGTTGGATGTGGCCACAATTACTGCGTCAACGTCCTGGGCCAGCAGTTCCTCGGCCGACGTGGTGACGTGGTCGATGTTCCAGCGGGCGCCAAACTCGGCGGCTCGTTCCTGGTTGCGGCCACATACCGAAACCACGGTGGCGCCGGGGTGGGCGTCGAGGGCGGGCAGGTACATGGCGTCGGCCCACCAGCTGGTGCCGAAAATGCCGACCCGCACCGGGGCCGAACCTGAAGCGGAACCGGTCATGCCCTGCCTTCCGCGTTCACCGCGTCGGCTTCATCGAGTACCTGGGGATACGGATAGTCGATACCGAGCAGCTGTTTGAGCATCGGGGTGGCCCGCTCCACCACCTCTGGCTTCACCACCGAGTGGTCTTCCAGCGGGCGCACGAACTTCGGTAGGTACTCGATCAGAACGCCGGTGCGGTCATCGTTGGAGTTGTTGGGCATGGCACAGTGCCAACACGCCCCGTTAAACACCACGATGTCGCCCGCGGCCCCAACCTGGCGGATTGCGGTCTCGGCAAAGCGCGCCTCGTCGGCCGCTTCCGATGGGTAGCGAAGCTCCACCTGGGTGTGGGGCAGGAATGCCGTGGCCCCGTTTTCCTCGGTGAAGTCGTCGATCAGGATGGTGGCCTGAAGGTTCATCGGAAAGCTGGCGTTGATGTTGGTGGGAAACGAGCCGCTCTTGTAGAGGTCCCAGTAGGGGTAGTCGATGTGGGGTTCCTGGCCCGGCCCACCGGGCAGGAGTCGGTTGGCGGCAATCGATCCCATCTGCACTTCGTCGCCCAGGAACGCTTTGGCGATGGCGATCACGGCCGGATGCTGGGCCATGGCTTCAAAAACCTCGCCCTTGTTCAGCAGGTTCCACACCCGCCGTTGCAGGTTCAGCTTGTCGCTGTTGGCCCCTTGGAAATGGGTGACCTTGTCGCCCTCACCGTCGGAGTAGTGCATCAACAGTCGGCGGGCCTCGGCGATGTCGTCGGCGCCGAAGCCGGCCGAGATGCGTACCGCCCCGAAGCCGGTCAGCAGGATCTCCACGATTTCCTCAAGCCGGCTCGCCACTTCATCGGCGGAGAGGGTTGGGATGGTGTGCGTGTCCGTATTCGGCGTCATGTCCTTCATCCTGTCGTGGTCATGATCAAAGGTTTCCCCGGGGACTTCCGGTGGTGGCCCGCACCGCCAGGGTGGGGGTGACCACATGGCGGACCACCTCGGTTCGCCCACAGACCAGCCGTTCGAAAAGCAGTTCGGCGGCTCGATGGCCCATCTCGGCGAGGGGCTGGCTCACCGATGTCAAAGAGAGGTGACCCAACTCGGCAAAGACGGAATTGTCGTATCCCACAAGCGAGAAGTCTTCAGGCACCGAAAAGCCCCGCCGGCGGATCTCGCTGCGGGCTCCGACTGCACATAGGTCGTTGGCGGCGAAGATGGCGGTAGGGGGAGCTTCCTGGTCGAGCAACGTCGCGGCGCCGTGGACTCCGCCCGCTTCGGAGAAATCGCCGGATACGACCTCAACAAAGGCTGCGAGCCCGGCCGCCTCCATCGCCTTTTCGTAGCCGGCCCGGCGCTGGGCCGCGCCAGCGCCGCGCCCGCCGTCGATGTGGGCGATTCGCTGATGGCCGAGTTCGACCAGATGCTGTACCGCCAGCCGGGAACCGACACCCTCGTCGTTCTTTACGCTGTCGACCTCGGAGCTCCGGAGGGCTCGACCCAGTAGCACCGTTGGGCTCACTGCCGCGGCGGCCACGATCTCGTTGGCCGGGATGCGGGCACCTACCAGGATCAACCCGTCGACGTGGAAGCGCAGCATGGTCTCCAGCGCGCCAGCTTCGCCCGCCACTGTCTTTCCGCCCGTGGTGAGCATCAGTTGATAGCCCTCGGCCTCGGCCCGCTCCGCAATGCCATCGAGGGCGCCAGCGAAGAACGGGTTGTTGAGGTCGTTGAGCATCACGCCCAGGGTCATTGTTCTGTGGCTGGCCAGGTTCCGGGCGAGCACGTTCGGTCGGTAACCGAGCCGATCGGCAGCCTCAAGCACGGCCTGTCGACGGTGGGCGCTCACGTTCGGCTCGTTGCGCATCACCAGGGAAACAAGCGCCCGCGAGACGCCGGCCGCCTCCGCGACATCTTCCATAGTTGGTCTGGCCACCGGCGGGCTCCCCCAGACAAACGTGAGCTGTCCCCTTGACAACGCCGAAATTCGAACATAACAATTAGAGCGCTCTAACGCAATGCCGAAACTTCGCGGCGCAAAGCAAAGCACAGCCCGGCCTAGGCCGGACAGGGGAACGAACTACACTTGGTCCGGGGGGATCGCTACGTGAGCATCATGGATCGCATGGCCAGCGCGCCGATCTCTTGGGGCGTCTGCGAAGTCCCGGGATGGGGCGTTGAGCTGCCGCCGGAGCGGGTGCTCTCGGAGATGAGCCAGCTGGGCTTCACCGCGACCGAACTCGGCTCCCCGGGCTACTTCCCCGACGATCCCGCCGCGCTGCGAGACCTTGTCGAGGGCGAGCACAACCTAGCCATGATTGGCGGGTTTGTGCCGGTAGTGATTCACGATCCCTCTCAGGAAAACGCGACGATTGACGCCACCCACGAAGCAGCGCGGTTGATGTCGGGCGCAGGTGGCCATCTCTTTATCTCTGCCGCGGTCACCGATTGGGATTGGGGCCCACGACCCGATATCGATGCCGCCGGCTGGCAGCAGGCCGCCAAGATGCTCGGGATCATCGACGAGATCATCGCCGAGTACGACATGGTGCAAGCGCTGCACCCCCACCTCGGAACCGTGGTTGAGTCCGCCGACGACATCGATCGGGTGCTCAATGTTTCCGAGGTTGGTTGGACGCTCGATATGGGTCACATGCTGATCGGCGGCACCGATCCGGTGGCCTTTGCCAGCGATGCATTTGATCGGGTCCGCCATGTGCACCTCAAGGATGTGGTGCTGGACCTCGCCGCCCCGGTCTTCGCCGGCGAGCAATCGATTATGGAGGGCGTGCAAAACGGCATGTTCTCCAACATCGGCCAGGGCGATGTGCCTGTGGCCGAGGTGATCACAACCCTCGAAGCTGCGGGCTTCGATCAGTGGTACGTGGTCGAACAGGACGCCGCCATCACCGGGGAAATTCCCCCGGCGGGTGACGGACCATTTCTTGATGTTCAAAAGAGCATCGAGTACCTCCGGGCAGTTGAAACCGACCTGTTGCGTGCTGGTCAGCCCGGTTCAAAGGAAATCCCAGAGGAGGGAACATGAATAAGAGATTTATGCTGCTGGCGTTGCTGGTTGCACTCTTCACCCTTGGTGCCGCCGCATGTGGCGACTCCAGTGGAGATGGCGATCAGGCCGCCGACTCATCGAGTGATGGTTCGAGCGACGACGGCTCCGGTGACGGGGACGACGACGGCTCGGGTGACGACGGCTCGGGTGATGATGGTGAGGATGTGACCCAAAGCCAGGGTGGCGACCTCACCTTCCACATGATCACTCACTCCGATGACGGTCCGTTCTGGTCAGTGGTGAAGCGTGGTGCAGAAGCTGCCGCTTCTGACGTCGGCGTGACCCTGGTTTGGAACCCGGGCAACAACGATCCTCAGCAGATGGTGACCGACATTGAGGCCGCAGTCGCCTCCGGTACCAACGGTATTGCCGCCTCGCTGCCGGATCCCGATGCTCTTACCGGTCCGCTTCAGGATGCCGTGAGCGCCAACATCCCGGTCTACACCCTGAACTCGGGCGTGGACTTCTACCAGGAAATCGGTGCGACCAGCCACGTTGGTCAGACCGAAACCGTTGCCGGTCAGGGTGCGGGTCGTCGCTTCAACGACGCCGGTGCGAGCCACGTGCTCTGCGCCTTCCAGGAAGAGTCGAACGTTGGCCTCGAAGAGCGCTGCGCCGGCCTTCAGGAGACTTTCGAAGGTGAAGTAACCGTAGCCTTCGGTGGCCTCGACGCTGACCAGACCGATCAGGAGAACACCCTGAACGCCCTGCTTGCCGAGGACGACTCGATCGACGCCATCCTTGGCACCGGTCCCGTGATCGCCGTTTCGGCGCTTCGGGCCTCCGATGCTGTCGGGCGTGACGCCATCATCGGTGGTTTCGACATTACCCCCGAGATCATCGACGCCATCGAGGCTGGCGAGATCGCCTTCACCGTTGATCAGCAGCAGTACCTGCAGGGCTACCTGCCGGTCATCCTGATGTACCTCGAGAACACCAACCAGAACACCGCCGGTGGTGGGCTTCCCATCCTGACCGGTCCTGGTTTCGTGACACCTGACAACGCCGCCGAGGTCAAGGCTCTCGTGGCTGAAGGTACCCGCTAGGCCATCAGGTCCTATCGCCCAGGAAACACCCTGGACCGTTCTGGGACAGTCCTGGGCTCGGAGGCTCGCTGAGCCTCACAAAAGGTAGCCAGCACACTCGGGTGGGGTCGCTTCGGCGGCCCCACCCTTGGACTGGACAGAAAGAGCGAAAGGCACAATGAGGTGACGGCAAACGACGCCGGAGAAACAATCGTGAGTGGCGACGATGTCAACAACGGACTGTCGTTCACCGAAGAGGGGATGGACGACATCGAAGAAGTCGTCCCCGCCGCGGAGGCGAGCGGCGATGAGCGTCTGGCCTATCAGGGCCTCGGTCAGCGGCTGTTGCTGCGACCAGAAATTGTCGGCGTGCTGTTCGCCGTATTTCTCTATCTCTTTTTCTGGGGGGCCACCCGGCCCTTCGGTAATGCCGGTGGCTTGGCCACCGTGCTGGATGTTTCGGCCACCCTGGGAATCATGGCCGTAGCCGTGGGTGCGTTGATGATCGGCGGCGAGTTCGATCTCTCCGCCGGAGCCATGACCGGCGCCATGGGCATCATCATCATCTTGTTGGTGAAAGAGACCGGCGAGTTAGGCGGCGCCGGGCTGAACTATTGGATCGCCCTGCCCCTCTCGCTGGTGATTGCGCTCGGGATCGGTTGGCTGAACGCCAACATGGTCGAACGAACAGCCCTTCCCAGTTTCATCGTGACGCTGGCTACTTTCTTTGTGCTGCGAGGGCTGAAGCTGGCCGGGTCGAAGATCACCGTTGACCAGATTCAGGTCGGCCGGGCCGATGAGGGTGCCGGCTTCGAGTTCTGGCGCAAGATTATGGGCTCGGTGTGGATCCGTGGCGATCACCCTTGGGAATCGCGGGACTTGGTCTACACCGTGGCCACCACGATCGGCGGGGTGCTACTAGCTGGCGCCGTTTGCCTGTTTGCCTTTCGTCGGCGCGAGAAGCTCAACCCCGCAGGGGTTCCCGTACTGTTGGCCGGCCTGGTCGGCATCGGTGTAGGGGCCTGGCTCACCCACAGCCTCGACGGCAGTGACTGGATTCCGATGGTGGTGATCGCCGTCAGCGGTGTGGTGGCCGCCTTTGGTCTTGGGCTTTGGCGTCTGGCTCCCCTATCGGCGTTGGCTCCGAAGCTTCCAACGGGAGTGCTGGCCCCCCTCGCGGGTTCGCTGGCCCTGTGCGGAGCGGCCATCGGCTCGGCTCTGGCTTTTGATGCCGACAACGAGGAGGACCTCTTCTTCCCCGTAACCGAGCAGGGCCTGCGGGGCCTGCTCTTTATTGTCTTCGCCGCCCTCGCCGCTGGGCTGGCCACCATGGCTGTCTCCCGGGCGCGGGCCACTTCCCCCGGCACGCGAGCGCTGGCCACGATGGTCGTGGGTCTCACCATCTTCGGCATGGCGCTGTTTGTGCAGAGCCAGTCCGAGAGCCCCAAGTTCCGCACCCAGCTCTTTGCCATTCTCTCGCTGGCCGCGCTGGCGGCCTTGGTCTGGTCGGTGATGGTCTCCCGCTTCGAGGCCCGCAGCGCTCCCGATCGAGACGCCGACCGAACCGCTCGGATCGTTGCCGGCTTGGGCCTGGCTGCGGTGCTGATCGGCGTGGCTGTCCGGGTGCTCTTCTCGGTCGAAGCCGAGATTGCTGCCGAGGACCCATCCCGCCTGGCCAAGTTCAGCATCCGGGTCGTTTGGTTTGTTGGCTTCACACTGTTGATGTCATGGGTGCTGCGTTCCACCAAGTTCGGTAGTTGGACCTACGCGGTGGGCGGCAACAAGCAGGCTGCCCGCCAGATCGGTGTTCCTGCCGCCCGGGTAAAGACCCAGCTCTTTATGCTCGTGGCTTTTGCCGCATGGCTGGTCGGCATGCTGCTGGCTTTCCGGCTCAACACGATTCAGGCCGGTACCGGCAACTTTGAGGAGTTTGAGTACATCATCGCCGCCGTGGTTGGCGGGACGCTCCTCACCGGCGGCTACGGCTCAGCGCAGGGTGCGGCCACCGGGGCGCTGTTGATGGCCATGGCCCAACAGGGCATCTCCTTTGCCGGTTGGAACACCGACTGGCGTTTCTTCTTCCTGGGAATCATCTTGCTGGTGGCGGTGTACGCCAACGGCGCGGTACGTCGTCGAGCGGAGGCCATCCGATGAGCAGCCTGATTGAACTCGAAAATGTTGGGAAGCGCTACGGCAACATCATCGCCCTTTCGGGGGTGACCACTTCGGTAGAAGCGGGCGAGGTCACCTGTGTGCTGGGCGACAACGGGGCCGGCAAGTCCACCTTCATCAAGATTCTCGCCGGGGTCCATCAACACGACGAGGGTGAGGTGCGCCTCGAGGGTTCGCCGGTGAAGTTCAACTCACCCCGGGAGTCGCTGAGCAGCGGTATCGCCACCGTCTATCAGGACTTGGCCATGGTGCCGCTGATGTCGGTGTGGCGGAACTTCTTTATGGGCGCTGAACCCACCAAGGGGGTGTGGCCGTTCCGCTGGATCGATGAGGGTGAGGCCAAGCGGATCGCCAAGCAGGAGCTGGCCAAGATGGGTATCGACATCCGCGATACCGAACAGCCGGTTGGCACCCTCTCGGGCGGCGAGCGCCAGTCGGTGGCCATCGCCAGGGCGGTCTATTTCGGCGCCAAGGTGCTGATTCTCGATGAGCCTACTTCAGCGCTGGGGGTGAAGCAGTCGGGCGTGGTGCTGAAGTACATCATCGCCGCCCGTGACCGCGGCCTCGGTGTGATCTTTATTACCCACAACCCCCATCACGCTTATCCGGTTGGTGATCGGTTCATGATCCTGAACCGGGGCAAGTCGCTCGGTAACTTCGCCAAGTCGGAGCTGCCACGGGACGAGTTGGTGAAGATGATGGCTGGCGGCGCTGAGCTCGATCAGCTCACCCACGAACTGGAGAACGCGTGACCGGCTCCGCTCCAGCGGAGACCGCCCCCCTGTTTGCCCCGGCCGATATCGAAGTCCTGACCATGGGTCGGTCCTCGGTGGATCTGTATCCCCAGCAGCTCAATGTGCCGTTGGCTGACGTGGCCACCTTTGAAAAGTCGATCGGCGGCAGCCCTACCAACGTGGCTGTAGCCGCGGCCCGTCTCGGGCGGCGCGCCGCGCTGATCAACCGGGTCGGAGACGACGCTTTTGGCGCCTTTATCCGCTCGGGCATGCGCAACTTCGGCGTCGACGACTCCTTTATCGCCACCGACCCCGACCTCTTGACACCCGTGGTGTTTTGCGAATTGATGCCGCCGGAAGAGCCATCGATTTACTTCTATCGTGAGCCCCGCGGCCCCGACATGAACCTGAGTGTTGAGGATCTGCCGATGGATCTGGTGGAGTCGGTCCCGCTCTTTTGGACCGCAGGCTCCCGGTTTGCCGAGGAGCCGAGCCGCACCGCCACCTATGAAGCGTTGAGGCGGCGTCACCGGCGAAGCCACACGGTGATCGATCTGGACTACCGGCCGATGTTCTGGGAGTCGGCGGACTCGGCGGCCGAGGCCATCAGCCCGGTGATCGACCTCTGCACTGTGGCCGTTGGCAACCGTGACGAGTGTGAGATCGCCGTCGGCACCCGCGATCCCGACCTGGCCGCCGACGCCATGTTGGAGCGAGGTGTCGAGATGGCGATTGTGAAGAAGGGCGCCGAGGGGGTGCTGGTGGCCACCGCCGATTCCCGCACCTCGGTGCCGCCGATCCTGGTCGATGTGGTTTGTGGCCTGGGGGCCGGCGACGCCTTTGGTGGTTCCCTGTGCCACGGCCTGCTGGCCGGGTGGGAACCCGAAGAGATTGTCCGGCGGGCCAATGCCGCCGGCGCCATTGTTGCTGGCCGCCTGATGTGCAGCGACGCCATGCCTACCCCCCAAGAGATCGACGAGGCCCTGAAGTGAGTAGCGAGCGAACCAAGATCGGGATCGGCGTGATCGGTTTCGGTTGGATGGGCCAGGCTCACAGCAGGTCCTACCTGCGGATCCCCACGCTGTTTCCGGATCGCACCTTCGACCCGGAGCTGGTGATCATCAGTGATTCGGTCGCCGATCGTGTTGATGGTGCAGTGGCCGATTTTGGTTTCCGTGAGGGCACCACCGACTGGAACGACGTGATCGCCCATCCCGACGTGGATGTGGTGTGTGTTTGTGCGCCGAACATGTTGCACGAACCGATCGCCATCGCTGCGGCTCAGGCCAACAAGCATGTGTTCTGCGAAAAGCCAGTGGGCGGCACCCCCGACCAGACGGTGCGGGTGGAGGCGGCGTCGCGGGCCGCGGGCGTGATCACCGGTGTGGGTTACAACTACCGCTGGGCACCGCTCGTGCAATACGCCAAGGGCCTGGTCGAGGCCGGGACGTTGGGCCAGATCACCAACTATCGGGGTCGCTTCTTTTCGATGTACGGCTCCGACCCGATGGGGCTGCTGTCGTGGCGCTTTATGTTGGGCGAAGCCGGTCATGGCGTGTCGTCCGACATCCTGAGCCACTCGATCGATCTGGCTCACATGCTGGTTGGTCCCATCGCCAAGGTGGTCGGCACCGGCCACACTCAGATCCCCGAGCGGCCGCTGCCCAAACCGGGCGGCACCCATTACGACCTGGGCCAGCCGGGCGATCCCACGGGCACGGTGGAGAACGAGGACTACTTCGGCGCCATGGTGGTGTTTGAAAATGGAGCCCGGGGAGTGTTTGAAGCCTCGCGCACCATCGTTGGTCCCGAGAGCCAGTGTGCCTTCGAGATCTACGGCACCTTGGGTTCGGTGCGCTGGAACCTCGAGACCATGAACGAACTGGATGTGTTCCTGGTGGGAGATGAGGCCCGGGGCTACACCAAGGTCTTTGGTGGCGATCGTTACCCCTACCACGGCAACTTTGTGCCGGGTGATGCCAACTCGATTGGCTATGAGGACCTCAAAACCATCGAGGATTTCGAGTTCCTGTCGTCGGTGGCGGCCGGGCGTCAGCACAACCCCGGTTTTGCCGAGGCCGTCGACTACGTGAGTGTCCAGGCCGCTCTGTTGAAGTCCTGGGAATCAGAGAAATGGGAGCCGGTCATCGGAATCGGTGACCCGGCTTAGGGTCTAGGAGGAAGCAGTATGGAGACGATCCGCCTCACCACCACCCAGGCGATTGTCCAGTTTTTGGTCGCCCAGCAAACCGAACTTGGTGATGGCACCCAGGCCCAGCTGTTCCCTGGGGTATTTGCCATCTTTGGCCACGGCAACGTGACCTGTCTGGGCCATGCCCTGGAGGAGCATCGGGAGCAGCTGCCCACCTGGCGGGGCCAGAACGAACAGGGCATGGCTCTCGCTGCCACCGCCTACGCCAAGGCGGTGCGTCGACGCCAGATCATGGTGGCTACCTCTTCGGTGGGCCCTGGTGCCACCAACATGGTGACCGCAGCCGGGGTGGCCCATTCCAATCGACTGCCGCTGCTGTTGTTGTCGGGCGATACCTTCGCCAGCCGTATCCCCGACCCGGTGCTGCAACAGGTTGAGCATTTCGGCGATCCGTCGACATCGGTCAACGACAGCTTCCGCGCCGTCACGCGCTACTGGGACCGCATCATGCGTCCGGAGCAGTTGGTGCACACCCTGCCCCAGGCGGTAGCCACGATGCTCGACCCTGGGGATTGTGGTCCGGCGTTTCTTGGGTTGCCCCAGGACGTGCAGGGTGAGGCCTTCGACTTCCCGGCGGTGTTCTTTGAGCCCCGGCTCCATCGCATCAGCCGGCCCCGACCCGATACCGAACAACTCGCCGCTGCGGCAGCCGCGCTAGCGGCGGCCGAGAAGCCGGTGATCATCGCCGGCGGTGGCGTCCACTACTCCTTCGCCGAGGCCGAGTTGGCCGAGTTCGCCACCGCCCACAACATTCCGGTGGTGGAGACGGTGGCCGGCAAGGCGTCGTTGGTGGCGTCCCATCCGCTCTACGGCGGCCCGATCGGCGTGACCGGCAGCGAGGCCGCCAACAACCTGGCCGCCGAGGCCGACGTGGTGTTGAGCGTGGGTTGCCGTCTCGAAGACTTCACCACCGGTTCCTGGACCGTCTTTAAGAACGAGGCCGCGGTCCTGATCGGCCTGAACGCGGCCCGGTTCGATGCGGTGAAGCATCGCTCGCTCCCGGTGGTCGGTGACGCCCGCGAGGGCTTGACCGAACTCAGCGGATTGTTGGGCTCCTACCGGGCCCCCGCCGACTGGTCGGATCGCACCGAGGCCGAGATCGGCGGCTACCACCGCTACATCGACAAGATCGCCGCTCCCGACGACGGGGTGCCCACCTACGCTCAGGTGGTTGGTGCGGTCGACCGCAACAAGGCTCCCGGCGACTACGCCCTCGCCGCGGCCGGAGGTTTTCCCGGGGAGGTCAACAACGGTTGGCGAGCCGAGGAGATCAACAGCTTCGACTGCGAATATGGCTTTTCCTGTATGGGATATGAGATCGCCGGCGGGTGGGGCGCCAAGATGGCCATGCCCGACCGTGAGGTGATCGTCTTTGTGGGCGACGGCTCCACGATGATGATGAACTCCGACCTCTACAGCTCGGTGTTGAGCGGGCACAAGATGATCGTGATCATCTGCGATAACGGCGGCTTTGCCGTGATCAACCGGCTCCAGGTCAACCAGGGTGGTCAGCCGTTCAACAACCTGATCGCCGACTGCAACATCGTCGACGAGGTGCGGGTCGACTTTGCCGCGCTCGCCGCGGCCCAGGGTTGTGAGAGCGAAACGGTCTCGACCATCGCCGAACTCGAACAAGCCATGGTGCGGGCCCGGGCCGCCGACCGCACCTATGTGATTGCGCTGCAGACCCATCAGGATTCCTGGACCGAGGGTGGTTCGTGGTGGGAGGTCGGGGTGCCTGAGGTTTCGAATCGGGCCGAGGTACTGGAGGCTCGAGCCGAGCTCGACAGTGGTCAAACCGAACGCCGGATTGGCTGGTGAGCTGATGTCGACGTCTGAACCCTCCTCCTCTAATGACGCCGTCCGCGTGGTTGTCGCAGGCACGGGCCGGATCGGCGCCATGCATGCCCGCGATCTGGCCCGCCGGGTGCCAGGGGCCAGGTTGGTCGGCGTCTTTGACGTCCACGCTCCGGCGGCAGAGGCGGTGGCCGCCGAACTCGATGTACCCGCGGTGGCCAGCCTCGACGATCTGCTGGCCCTCGATGCCGACGCCGTTGCCATCTGCACCTCCACCGACACCCATGTGGACGTGATGGTGGCCGCCGCCGAGGCCGGTCGGGCCATCTTCTGTGAAAAGCCGATTTCGCTGAGCCTGGCCGAGGTCGACCACGGCCTGGGAGCGGTCGAGGCTGCGGGCGTCCCGCTACAGATCGGCTTCAACCGTCGCTTTGACCCGAGCCATCGGGCCGTTGCCGAGGCGGTGGCTGCCGGCGATGTGGGCGAGGTCGCCATCTGCACCATCACCAGCCGGGATCCGGCGCCGCCACCGGTCGACTACATCAAAGTGTCGGGCGGGCTCTTCAACGACATGACGATTCACGATTTCGATATGGCCCGTTTTGTGACCGGCAGCGAGGTTGTGGAGGTGTTTGCCAAAGGTGCGGTGAAGGTTGATCCAGCCATTGGCGAAGCCGGCGACATCGACACCGCCGTGGTGCTGATGACCCACGCCAACGGCGCCATAACCACCATCAACAACAGCCGCCAGGCCACCTATGGCTATGACCAGCGGGTCGAGGTGTTCGGCTCCGGCGGTATGGCGGCTTCCGACAACACCCATGAGGCCAACACCACCGTCGCTACCGCGGCCGGGTATGGCCGTCCGCCGCTCCAGAACTTCTTCTTGGAGCGCTACGCCCAGAGCTACCTGGATCAATGGGTGGCTTTCGTCGGCGCCGTGTCTACTGGGACCCCTCCCCCGGTGACCGGCGCCGACGGCCGAGCACCGTTGGTGATCGGCCTCGCGGCCAAGCGCAGTTTGGAGACCGGCGCTCCGGTGCTGGTCGCCGACGTTCAGTAAATCGACATTCGATATCGATAGCCCGAAGACAACCAGAAGAGGTTCGCTCCATGACGCCACATCTGATTAAGCCCGACTCATCCAGCACCGTCCGTATGCAGGTGACACCGGAGTCCGCCGGGTGGACCTACCTGAGCTTCGCCATCATCTCGCTGGAGGCTGGCGAGACCCACACCGCGCTCCTCGCCGATGCCGAGACGGCAGTGGTGCCGCTTGAAGGCTCCGGTTCGGTGCGGGTGGGCGATCTGGAGGACAAGCTGACCCGCTCGAGCGTCTTTGATGCCATGCCCCGGGTCGGGTACGCCCCGCCCGGCGCCGAAGTGTCGGTGACTGCGGTCGACGGCAGCTTCGAGTTTGCCATCGGTTCGGCTCCGGCCGAAGGCATGTATCCCGCCCGCATCATCGAGCCCGCCGACATGAAAAGCGAGGTTCGTGGTGGCGGCGCTGCCCTGCGCCAGGTGAACCACGTGTTGGCTCCGCCGATCGATGCCGAGCGGTTGATTCTGTATGAGGTCTATGTGCCCCGCGGTTCGTGGTCGGGTTGGCCGCCACACTGCCATGATGGCTTTGACGGCTCGCCGTATTTGGAGGAGGTCTACTACTTCCGCCATCAGCCCGACACCGGGTTTGCCATGCACCGGAACTGGCGCATCGATGAGGAGTTCGACGAAACGCTGTTGGCCGGCGACCGTGACTGTGCGTTGGTAACCAAGGGGTTCCACTCCACCGCCGCGTCACCCGGTAGCCACATGTTCTTCCTGAACTATCTGGCCGGCGAGTTGGTGGATGGCGAGCGGGTGACGCCGCCATGTTTCCACCAGGACCACACCTGGATCGAGGATGACTGGGACGCCTTTGGTTGGGAACTTCCCCGGGTAAGCCCGTGAGCGACGCTTCGGGCGCCAGCCTGGCTGGCAACCTTGCTGGTCTCACCGATGACGGGGGCCGGTTCGGCGTTCTGGCTATCGATCACCGTGACTCGCTCCGGGTCTTTCTTCGCCCGGATGACCCGGCATCGCTGACCGCCGAGGAGATCACCGCGCTCAAGATCGAGCTGATCGCCGCCGTAGCCCCGGCCGCCACCGGCGTGATGCTGGAGCCCGAGTACTCGATTCCTCAGATCCTCGACGCCGACGTTCTGCCTGCTGGCGTTGGCTTTACCGCCGCCCTTGAGGCCCAGGGTTACTCCGACACGCTCGGCTCGGCCCCCACCGAACTGCTCGAGGGTTGGTCGCCAGCTGCGGCCCTGGCCAGCGGCGCATCGTGCGCCAAGCTGCTGTTGCCCTATCACCCCGATCGGCCGCTGGCGGCCGAGCAGGAGGCCATCGCCGCGGCCGTGGTGGCCGACTGTCGGGCCGCCGGGATTCCTGTGGTGCTCGAGCCGCTCTTCTACGGCCTCGACAGCCCGGCCGACCGGCCCCGTGTGGTTATCGAGACCGCCACGCGGTTTGTGGCGCTCAACCCGGATCTGCTCAAGCTGCCGTTTCCGGTCGATGCCACCCACGATGCCGATACCGACCACTGGGCTGCGACCTGCACCACCATCTCAACGCTCGCTCACATGCCGTGGGTCATGTTGTCGGGTGGTGGCGACTTTGAGCTCTACGCCCAGCAGCTTGAGGTGGCCGTGGGCGCCGGTTGTTCCGGGTTTATGGTGGGCCGGGCGTTGTGGGGCGATGCCCTCAAAGCACCTGCCGCGGAACGTCACGGTCTGTTGATCGATCAGGTGTTACCTAGGATGCAGCGCCTGCGGGGTCTGCTCGACTAGGCGGCTGCTGATTAACGCTGCTCCGCGAATCGCGTCAGCCAGCCTGCCAGCAAGAGGTGCTCTGAACGGCTCCGCCGGGACAGATCGTCCGTCGATAGGTGGCATCGTGGCGGCGTGGGAGGCCGGTCGCTTCGAAGAGGTTGGTCTCGGCAAGCGAGGCTCGGGTGAGAATGACTCGATCGAGGATGGCTCGCTTCAGGTTGGCCTTTTCCAGATTGGCGTCGACCATGATGGCGTCGCCGAAGGAGACCGTCGGCATAGAGGACTGGGCAAAGTTGGCCCGGCTGGCGTTGGCTCGCCAGAACTCCATCAGCTCGCCGCGCGCCCGCAGGAACGTTGCCTCTTGAATCAGCGCATCGTTGAAGTTGACCTGCTTCATGATCGTGTCGTTGAAGTTCGCTCGCTTGGCGTCGGCGTTACCCCAGGAGACACCCTGCATCGTGGTTCCACTAAAGTCGGTCCCGCTGGCCTGAACACCGCCCAGATCAACGCTGGAAATCGACATCCCCCGGGCCGAAACGCCAGTCAGGTTGGCTCCAACCAAAGAGCTGTTAGCGATGCTGACCCCATCGAAACGGACGCCGCGAAGGTCGGCCCCGTCCAGACGGGTTTCGAGGATCTTCTTGCCCTTGAAGGTGGCGTTGCGGAGATCGGCGTTGAGGAAGTCGACGCCTTGGACCGTGCGCAGCGTGATAGTGCAGCCACCCAGCTTGGCGCCGGTCATGTTGATTGTGCCCGAGTTGAGCCGCTCACAGTCGGTTTTGGGGGTGGTGGTAGTGGTGGTGGTGGTTGGCTTGGCCGTCGTGGTCGTCCGCCGAACCGTGGTGGTTGTGGTCCTTGGGGGGCGGGCCGTGGTCGTTGTCCGTCGAACGGTCGTGGTGGGGCGGCGTACCGTTGTCGTGGTCGGGCGCCGGGTCGTAGTGGTGGGTCGCGGCGTCGTGGCCGTCGAGGACCGAGTGGTCGTTGTGGTCTGGCGGCTGGTGGTGGTTTCACCGCGGGCCGTTGTGGTGGTCGACCGCGATCCCGGATCGGTGATCGATGACCCTGGCGCCGAAGTCGAGGGCCTGGTCGAGGGGGCCGAAGTGGATGGATTCGGCGAGGTCGGGGTGATCAGGTCTGAGTCGCCACCTTCCACTCTCGCCGTAGTGGTGCTGATGACGCCCGGGTCGCCACTATCGATCTCGTCTTGGGTGTTTGGGTTAGGTACGGGGTCACCAACGACCGACGAAGAATCATCGGTGGTGGTGGTCGACTCACCAATTCCGGCACCGGTATCGGTCGGGTCTCCCGCAGCAGTCTCCCCGCCTGCTTCACCGTCATCGTCCTGGCCGTCCTCCCCTTCAACCGCGGCGAGCTGGTCGGGTACGGGATCGATGGCGAAGTTTCCGATACCAAGGGTGGCCAGGGCCAGGCCGGCGGCGGTGAATACGGCACCGGGAAGCGAACCGAGGGCCGTACCTACTCGGAGCACACTCGGCAGTTCGAAGACCCAGCCCAGAAAACCGGCGGAGCGCTGCTCAATACCGGCCCGCAACAGCGCCTTCACCACCTCGGCATCAAACTGCTTGCCGGCGTTCACCGCCAGCTCGCGGCGGGCGAAGTCGGCCGACTCCGGCTTCTTGTAGCTGCGGGCCGAGGTCATGACGTCATAGGCGTCGGCTACCGCGGTGATTCGACCCGCCAGGCTGATTTCGGTGCCGGCCAAACCGTATGGGTAGCCCTCGCCGTCCCAGCGTTCGTGGTGCTGGGATGCAGCCAGCGCCCATTCGCCAAGCCAGGGCTTCAACGGCTCAAGAATCTTCTCGCCGGCGATGGGATGGGTCTTGAGTACCCGCCACTCTTCGGCAGTGGGGGCGCCCCTTTTGTTCAGGATGTCGGTGGGCACCGCCAGCTTTCCCACGTCGTGGAGCAGCACTCCCCATCGCAGGTGGTTGAGCTCTTCCTCGTCGAGGTCCATTTCCTGACCGATGAGATCGGCGTAGGCCCGGACCCGTTCGGTGTGACCGCGGGTGAGGGGGTCGTGGCGTCGGAGAGCGGCCACGAGGCCGACCGCTTCGACCGCTGCCTTCTGAACGTCGGTGCTGAGACGAAGTTCTTCGTGCTGGAGAAGCTTGTTGGTGGTGGACGCCCGAAGCGCGGTCCCAAAGCGGGCCGGAGCCTTGTCGGGGAAGACCAGGGACATGGTCAGCATGGCGCTGAGTGGGAGGAGGCGTGCAGTAACCCGTTCCATCAGTTTGATCACGACAACGACGATCACCAGCGCCTGGAGGATCCACAGGGTGATTCCGAGGGCGCCTCGGCCGTCGCCGAAGAAGAACGGGGACAGCAGCTTGACCGCGAGCCAACCGACGATGATCGGGGCCACAAACAGGGCGAGTCGAAGCAGGCGCGCGGCAACAGGGTGGCTGGCCCATGTCTTATGAGCCGTCGAAGACTCGTTGCCGTTTCCCGATTCCGAAGACATCTCAAGTGTCATCGGCTTCGCACCTACGTGCCTTGAGCGCTGTTAAATGAGTCGGGGAGAGCCCTATCTACTGCGGGAAAGCCGGTCGACCCAGCTCACCAGAAGGGCGATCAGCACCAGGATTCCGGCACCCACCAGGGCCGCCAGGCTCATACCCAGAGCCAGGGCATCGACCGCATCGGGACTTATCGCCGCCTCGGCCGTCTCGTTGCCCTCGCCGAGGGCGTCGCGAAGCTCCCCTGCGCCGCCCGCTCGCTGTTCCACCGTGGCGAATAACACAGCACCGATCACGGCCACACCGATGGTTACGCCGACCGCTCGCAGATACTGATGCATCGACGAGGCTCGGCCCATCGATGATTCGGGGGCCACCCGTTGCAGGAGCAGGAACGAGGCGTTGGTCGTGGTGCCCACACCCAATCCGGCCACAAACAGACCGGCGTACACGATCGGTAGCCAGACCTGCGCCGCGCTGATTGCCACTACCACCAGCCCGGAGATCATGAGTCCGTAGCCCACGGTGATCACCAGTCGTTCACTTCGATGGTCGAGGGCTCGGCTGGCCACGTTGGCGCCGGTGGTCCAACCGAGGGTGACGCCGAGGATGCCGATGGCGGCCCACAGGCCGACTTGGTCGCCGGAGACGCGAGCGTAGAGCACGATGAAGGAGTTGAAGCCCGGTACTGCGGCCATGGCGCCAAACGGGGCCAGGTTGGGCAGGAGGTAGGGCCCGCCGAGCACCTCCTTCGCCACAAACAGCGGAGTGGCCGATCGTCCAACCCACCACGCCAGGCCCACAGCGAGCGCGCCGGCGCCCAGCAGGGTGGGAATCGAGCTGGCCGCCACTTTCGAAAGGCCGAGGATCAACGCCGTAGTGAAGAGGGCCAGCAGCGTCAGACCGAGCCAGTCGAAGCGACGCGCAGGGTGAGGCTGATCGGGCTGGCCGACGGCGGTCGGCACCGCGTTCCAACCCGCGACCGCGGCGACGATGGCGATCGGGACGATGGCCCAGAACACGGCCCGCCATCCGGAGAACTGGTTGATGAGGGCGCCGATGGCCGGCGACCCGATGCCGAGCACGCCCCAGATGGTGGAGGCCGCGGCCAGGGCCCGTGCTCGCAGTCGTTCGGGAAGGGCGATGCCGATCGAGGAAAGTCCGGCGGAGATCACCATGCCCGATGAGGCGCCCTGGATCACCCGGAAGGCGATCAGGCTGAAGAGGGTGGGCGCCAATGCCGCGGCGATGCTGCTGAGGGCAAACCCGGTGACACCGAGTCGGTAGGTGAGTCGGGCGCCGACGCTGTCGACCAGCGAGCCGGCGGCGACGCCGATCACCGCTGAGGGAATCAGGTAGGCCGTCACCACCCAGCCGATCAGGTCAACCCGGCCCAAATCGTTGGCGATGTCGGGCAACACGGTGGCCACGGCCAAGCCTTCAAAGGCATTCATGGCCGTCGAAGCCAACACCATCAGGGTGATGGGCGCCACCCCCGGGCCAAACAGCTCCGAGAAACGCACCGACGAAACGTCACGGTCCCGCGCAACGTCAGCCATCACCCAAGTCTGGCCGCCCCAAACTCAGAACACGACTGATTTATTTGTCTACAGGCTGGCTTCGGCTGCGGCGACGGTGTTCCACAGCAGCATGGCTCGGGTCATGGGGCCGACGCCGCCGACCTTGGGTGAGAGCCAGCCCGCTACTTCCTCTACGCCGGGGGCCACGTCGGACACCACTTTGTTGTTCTCGTCGAAGCTCACTCCGGCAGCAACCACGGCGGCGCCGGGCTTGACCATCTCGGGGGTGATCATGCCGGGCGCTCCGGCGGCGGCGATGATGATGTCGGCGTTGCGGGTGTGGACGCCGATGTCGGACACGCCGGTGTGCACCACGGTGACGGCGGCGTTGGCGTAGGCCTCTTTGAGGGTAAGCAGGTTGGCGATCGGTCGGCCGATAGTGAGGCCGCGGCCCACCACCACCACGTGGGCGCCGGCGATGGGAACGTTGTAGGCCTCGAGGAGGCGCTGAATGCCAACCGGGGTGCAGGGCCTCGGGCCCTGTTCGGCCTGAACCAGGCGGCCGAGGTTGACCGGGTGGAGTCCGTCGGCGTCTTTGTCGGGGTTGATGGCCATCAGCACCCGGGCTGCGTCGACCTGCGGCGGAAAGGGTACCTGGGTGATAAAGGCGTCGACCGCGGGATCGTTGTTAAACGTTTCCACTGCGGCCAACACGTCATCCTGGGTGGCGTCCTGGGGCAGGGTCTGGCTGGCCGAGGCCATGCCGATGGCGGCACAGTCCTGGTGCTTCATGGAGACATAGCGAGCCGAGGGGGCGTCGTCGCCCACCAGGATGGTGCCCAGCCCGGGCGTGATTCCCGATTCGATCAACCGCTCGACTCGATGGCCGAGCTCCTCCTTGATCTGGTCGGCGACCCGGTTTCCATCCATTACCACTGCTGCCATTCGAGCCTCCAACTCCGCAGCTGGCCTAGCCAGCCCATAGATACACGCCAACCGGTCACGCTACCCGCTGAATTCCCAACGCGCGGACCAAACCCGACAGTGTTCTCACCCAGCTGCGGCCCTACCATGGCGCCATGGCTTCATTGCCCGCTTCCTACTCGTGGCTTCGCACGCTGGCCACCATCGCCACCGCTTTGGCCTTGGCCGTGGTGCTGGCCCAGTGCGGCTCCGACAACGGCCCCGACCAGGCCCAGCAGGCCGAGTCGCCACCGAGTTCAGAAGCCGAGGCCACCAGCGAACCGGCGCCGGAAACGCCGGAGGCCACCGAAGCTCCAGCGGTAACCGACGCGCCGGCCGACCCCGGTGATCCGGCGCCGATCCCGGCTGTGGATCTGCCGGTGGAGCCGTCGTGGGCGCCGACCGAGAACGACTTTGTCAACATCAACGACATGACACCGGTTCGTGGGTTCTTTGTGACCAACCTGCTCGGCTACACCGAGGAGACGCTGCGGGTGGCCGAGTCCCCGACCGGTGGGGTGTGGCCGGTGGGTTCGCTGGTGCAGCTGGTGCCGACCGAGGCCATGATCAAACGCCAGCCGGGCTTTAACCCACCTTCGGGCGACTGGGAGTTCTTTGAGCTCGACGTGACCGATACCGGCACCACCATCCGGGCCCGCGGTGGCGACAACGTGGTGAACCGTTTTGGCGGTCAGTGCTCGCTGTGTCATTCCGCGGCGAGCAACCAGTGGGATCACATTTGTGAACAGGACCACGGCTGCACCCCGCTGCCGGTTGGGCGTGACGTCTTTGTCGCCCTCCAGCAGGGCGACCCCCGGCCCCGGGTCCAGCTCGACGAGAGCTAGCCCAACAACAGCTAGCCCGACAAGAGCTAAGAGTCTTCGAGCCCGCCGGCCGAACAGCGTCCGGCGATCTCATCACGCCCGGCATTAGAGTTGAAGCCGTGTTTCCGCTCAAGGACGACAACCCCACCACCAACACCCCCTTTGTCACGATCCTGCTGATCGTGGTCAACATCGGGGTGTTCTTTCTGGTGCAACCCCAATCCGGTAGCGACCGCCAGTCGCAGAACGAGTCGATCGAGTTCTCGTTCGAGTACGCCGCCGTGCCCTGTGAGTTGGTGAACTCCCGACCCCTCAGCGGTGGCGAAATCAATGCCGCCCTGACCGGCAACCAGGACGCCTGTTCGGGCAACGATGCGCCGAGTTGCCCGGTCGACCTCGACGCCACCGCGTGCGAGAGCGAGGTGTTCCCGAGCAAGAACGTGTACCTGGCCGTGCTGTCGTCGATGTTCCTGCACGGGTCGATCATGCACCTCGGCGGCAACATGTTGTTCCTGTGGGTCTTCGGCAACAACATCGAGGACCATCTGGGCCCGATCAAGTTCATCCTCTTCTATCTCCTCGCCGGCGCGGTGGCCACCGCCGCCCACGTCGCCGTGCAGCTCGACAGCGTGGTGCCGGTGATCGGCGCGTCCGGTGCCGTGGCCGGAGTGATGGGCGCCTACCTGGTGTGGTTCCCCAAGGCGCGGGTGCTCACTCTGGCCTTCATCATGCTCACTCGAATCCCAGCCTTTGCTGTGCTCGGGTTCTGGTTTGTGAGCCAGTTCTTTATCGGCCCCGATGAGGGCATCGCCTGGATGGCTCATGTCGGTGGCTTCGTGGTGGGCGCGCTGATGGCGCTGGTGGTGCGCAAGAACCCGACTACCCGCAAGAACGCCTGGCGGGACAAGTACGTGCCGATCGAGCGGGAAGATCCGGAGCGGGCTCGACAGATGCCGTGGGACGACCGCCACGGCGGGGTGAGTGGCCCCGACGCCAGCCCGTGGGGTCACCTCGAGACCCAGTCGGGTCGCGGCGGCCGCTTCGGTTAGCTCCGAGCGCTGTTGGCCTCAACCGTGCAGCTGCTCTCGCGATAAGGCACGCTGGAGACGGGTTGGCAGGGGCCAGCCTGGGGATTTCAGCACGAGGAGAGCGTTGTGGCCACACACGATCTGATCATTCGGGGCGGCACCGTTGTCGATGGCACCGGCGCGCCGCGCCGCGCCGCCGACGTGGCGGTGACCGACGGAGTGGTGACCGAGGTGGCCGACGCCGGCCAGATCACCGGTGCTGCCACCCGGGAGCTCGATGCCGACGGCGCGCTGGTCACCCCGGGGTTCGTCGATATCCACACCCACTATGACGGCCAGGCCACGTGGGATTCCCGCATGCATCCGTCGTCGTGGCATGGCGTAACCACTGCGGTGTTTGGCAACTGTGGCGTGGGTTTTGCGCCGGTGCATTCCAGCGATCACAACCGGCTGGTTGAGCTGATGGAGGGAGTGGAGGACATCCCCGGCACCGCCCTTCACGAGGGCCTGCCCTGGACGTGGAACTCGCTGCCGGAATACCTCGATGCCATCGACACGCCGAAGGACATCGACATCGCGGCCCAGGTTCCTCACGGGGCCCTTCGGCTTCATGTGATGGGTGAGCGGGGCGCGGCCCGGGAGGATGCGACCCCCGACGACATCGCGGCCATGGGCGAGATCGCGGCCGAGGGGATTCGGGCCGGCTTCCTGGGCTTCACCACCAGCCGCACCCAGAACCACAAGACCAGCCGGGGCGAGCTCACCCCCACCCTGACCGCAGCCAAGGACGAGCTGGTGGGGATCGCCGAAGCGATCGGCGCCACCGGCCAGGGTGTGTTGCAGTTGGTCTCCGATCTCGGCGATGTGGATTCGGAGTTCGACATCTTCCGCACCATGGTTGAACGCTCGGGTCGGCCACTGTCGTTCACGCTGCCGGTCAGCCCCCGCTCCGAGGAATACCACCGGATGCTGCTGGCCCAGGTGGAACGGGCCCGGGCCGACGGCCTGGCCATCACCGGCCAGGTGGCGGTGCGGCCCATCGGCGTGCTCCTTGGCCTGGAGTGCACGCTGAACCCGTTCATGCGCAACCCGGTCTTTGCCGAGGTGGCCGATCTGCCGCTGGCCGAGCGGGTCGCGGCGCTGTCGGATCCGGATCGACGTGAGCGCCTCCTCGCCGCGGCCAATGCCCGGGAGGAGAACCTGGTCGGTGGCTCGCTGATCCAGAAGTTTGACGCCATGTACACCCTGGGCGATCCGCCGAACTACGAGCCGCCGGCTTCCGACAAGGTGTCGAGTCGAGCCGAAGCCGCCGGCGTGTCCGCGGCCGAGATGGCTTTGGATCTGATGCTGGAGCGGGGCGGCGAAGCCATGCTGTGGGTTCCCTTCACCGGCTACGGCACCGGCAACCTCGACGGCACCAGGGAGGTGTTGACCCACGAGTTCACCGTGCCCGGTCTCAGCGACGGCGGGGCCCATGTGGGCACCATCTGCGACGGATCGTTCCCCTCGACGCTGCTGGCCCACTGGGCTCGGGATCGTGAGCGGGAACAGATCGAGCTGGAGTTCCTGGTGCAACGGCAGTGCCGCGACACCGCCCGCACCGTGGGGCTGGCCGACCGGGGCGTGCTGGCCCCCGGGTATCGGGCCGACATCAACGTCATCGACTTCGACAACCTGCTGGTGCGCCAACCGGAGCTGGCCTACGACCTGCCCGCCGGTGGGCGCCGCATCATCCAGCGGGCCGACGGCTACCTCCATACCTTTGTGGCCGGCCAGGAAACCTACGCCGGTGGCCACGAGACCGACGCTCTGCCCGGTCGTCTGGTCCGAGGACCGCAAGCGGCACCCCGGTAGTCAGTAACCCGAGGTGCTGATAGTCGCCGGCTGCAAGCGGAAGCAACGCGTCCAACCGGTACCTTTCCCTTGTGGATGCTTCACAGTTCGCGTGGACCGACTTTGCCGGCGTGTTGTTCGACCTCGACGGGGTGATCACCCCCACCGCCGAAGTCCATGAACATGCCTGGGGCGAGTTGTTTGCCGGTCACAACTACACCGAGGCCGACTACCTCGAGTACATCGACGGCAAGCCCCGCTACGACGGGGTCCGGTCGTTTCTGGCGTCTCGCGGCCTGAGCCTGCCCGATGGCACCCCCGAGGATCCGCCAGGTGACGACACGGTGTGTGGTCTCGGCAATCGCAAGAACGCCCTATTCAACGAGATTCTTGAGCGCGACGGCATCGCGCCCTATCCCGGTTCGCAGGCCACCCTGGACCTGCTGGAGGACACCGGGGTGCCGAGCGCCATCGTGTCGTCGTCTCGCAACGCGGTGCCGGTGCTGGCCGCGGCCGGTCTGAGTGATCGCTTCGGGATAATCATCGATGGCATCGTGGCCGCCAACGCCGGGCTGAACGGTAAGCCGGCTCCCGATGGCTATCTGCTGGGCGCGGCCCGTTTGGGCACCGATCCGGCCACCACCGTGGTCGTCGAGGATGCGGTGTCGGGGGTAGCGGCCGGGGCCGCGGGCAACTTTGCCGTGGTGATCGGCGTGGACCGTGGTGCCGGCCCCGAAGCCCTACTGACCCACGGCGCCACCTTTGTGGTGTCGGATCTGGACGAGCTCCTGCCCCGGTAGCCCGTAGCAGGGTTCCCAAAACCCGGGGTTTCCGGCCGGTGTCTGGAACATCTCCCGCGGTCGTGATTGGCTGTCGTGTGGCGTCCAATTGTTCACAGGGTTAACGACGCCGCCGATGGATGTGTGATGAAGCCGAGCCCCGAGCGATGAAGAAGCCGCTGTTAGACGGTACGGCGCTGAGTGATCAGCGTTTTCCCGTCGACCCCTGGAGCTTGATCGAAGCGGAGTATTCCGACGCCGATCTGGGCCATACCGAGACGCTCTTCGGGTTGGGCAACGGCTACCTGGGTATGCGGGCCAACCCGGAGGAGGGGCGCGACGCCCACACCCACGGCACCTATGTGAACGGCTTCCACGAGACGTGGGATATCCAGCACGCTGAGAACGCCTTCGGTTTTGCTCGCACCGGTCAAACCATCGTGAACGTGCCCGACGCCAAGCTGGTGAAGCTCTATATCGATGATGAGCCGCTGCTGGTGGCCAACGCCGATCTCGACAGCTATCGCCGCACCATCGATTTCCGATCCGGGGTGCTGACCCGGGAGCTGCTGTGGCGAACGCCGGGCGGGCGGTTGGTGCGGGTGCGGTCCCAACGCATGATCAGCTTTGTTGAGCGGCACCTGGGGTTGATCACCTTCGAGGTGGAGATCCTTGATGGTGGTGGCGCACCGATCACCATCTCGTCGCAGCTGCTGAACCGCCAGGACGGCAAGGACGAATACCACGTGCCCGACGCGGCGTTGGGTGAGGGCCGCGATCCTCGGCAGGCTCGCAAGTTCAGTGATCGGGTGCTGGAGCCGATGACCCAGCGCGAGACCTCCGACGGCTGCGAGATCGTGCTCGGTTATCGCTGCGTGAACTCCAAGATGACCCTCGCCGCCGGGATTCGTCACCGGATGGAGACCGACTGTGAGGTCGAAGCCGTCAACGAGGTCGACCAGCATCAGGCCAAGCGGGTGTATTCGATTCAGGCGGAGCCGGGTAAGCCGATCCGGCTGACCAAACTGGTGTCGTACCACTCCTCCACCGGTGTACCCGCCGAGGAACTCTCCGACCGCTGTCATCGCACCCTGACTCGAGGTTTGGCGAGCGGGGTCGACAGCCTCCTGGCCGAGCAGCGGGAGTGGCTCGACAGTTTCTGGGACCGCGCCGACATCCAAATCGATGGCGACGAGCGCACCCAGCAGGCCGTGCGTTGGAACCTGTTCCAGTTGGCTCAGGCGTCGGCGCGAACCAACGAACAGGGCATCGCCGCCAAGGGGGTGAGTGCCGGCGGATACGACGGACACTATTTCTGGGATTCCGAGGTGTACGTTGTGCCGTTCCTGGCCTACACCGATCCGGAGGCGGCCCGGAAGATGCTTCGGTTCCGGTGGAAGATGCTGCCCGCGGCGCGGGCTCGGGCCGAGGAGATGAGCGAGAAGGGGGCGTTGTATCCGTGGCGCACCATCAACGGTGAGGAGGCTTCGGCCTATTACGCCGCCGGCACCGCCCAGTATCACATCAACGCCGCGGTGGCCTTTGCCCTGCATCGTTACGTGCAGGCCACCGACGACACGGAGTTCCTGGCGTCGGAGGGGGCGGAAATTTTGGTGGAGACGGCCCGGATGTGGGCCGACCTCGGTTTCTTCTCCACCAACGGCAAGCGCACCTTTCACATCCATCGGGTTACCGGCCCCGACGAATACACCACAGTGGTGAACGACAACACCTACACCAACGTGATGGCCCGGTTTAACCTCCGCTTTGCTGCTGAAACCGTGCGCCGGCTGATCGACACAGATCCCCCGGCCTTTGAGGCCTTGGTGCGGGCGACCGGCTTGGACGAGTCGGAGGTGGTGCGGTGGGAGGACGCCGCCGATTCGATGTTTGTGCTGTTCGATGCAGAACAGGGCATCAACCCCCAGGATGCCGCCTTCTTGGATCTCGAGCCGTGGGATTGGGAGGGGACGCCGCCGGAGAAGTATCCGTTGCTGTTGCACTTCCATCCGTTGGTGATCTACCGCCATCAGGTGTTGAAGCAGGCCGATGTGGTGCTGGCCACCTTCTTGCGTCGGGAGGATTTCAGCGCCAAGACCAGGCGGGCCAACTTCGAGTTCTACGACCCGATCACCACCGGCGATTCATCTCTGTCGGCCTGTGTACAGGCGCTTACTGCCGCCGATGTGGGCTTTGATGATCTGGCCCTGGAGCACTTCAACCGGGCCCTGTTCCTCGACTTGGCCGATGCCCATGGCAACACCGCCGATGGCATTCACATCGCTTCGACCGGCGGGGTGTGGGCCTGTGTGGTGTACGGCTTCGCCGGGATGACCCACCAGGGAGATGCGCTGCATTTCGCCCCGCGGATGCCGAAGGCGTGGCGCCGGGTCAGCTTTTGCCTCCAGCGCCGCGACACCAAGTTGCGAGTGGATATGGACCCCGACGGCCTCGAGGTGACGGTGGTGGAAGGGCCGGAGTTCACGGTTGGCGACGACCGCGGCGAGGTGCTGCTTCAGCCCGGTGCCACCCACCGCATCGACCGAACCGACTAGCTGCCTTAGCTCTGGCCGGTGAGGCTTTGGATGGTCTCGCCGAATTCGGTGACGGTGTCGTTGATGATGTCGGCGACCGGGCGAACCGAGTCGATGCGGCCGGCGACCTGGCCGCTGAGGGCGATGGCCGCTTCCATGTCGCCGCCAAAGTAGAGGGCGTTGGGGTCGCCAAATTCTCCAAAGACGTTCTCGGTGCTGTCCACGAGTCGTTCGGTGCGGTCGGTGCGTAGGGCCCGAAGCGCCGGTGAGTGCTTCTGGTTGAGGAAGAGGGTGTCGGTTTCGGCTGCGGCCACGATGGCGTTCTTCCAGTTGCCGTGCACGGGCGACTCGGCCGCCGACACCATTCGGGTGCCCATCTGCACCCCTTCGGCACCGAGGGCAAAGGCCGCGGCCATGGTGCGTCCGCAGGTGATGCCGCCGGCGGCGATGATGGGTACGTCGACGGCTTCGCGCACAAGCGGCAGCAGCACCATGGTGGCCACGGGGGTGGGGCTTTTGAAGCCGCCGCCCTCTCCGCCTTCCACCACCAGGCCGTCGACGCCCGCATCGACCGCTTTCTTGGCTGCGGCCAGGGTGGGCACCACGTGGTAGACGGTGAGGCCCGCTTCTTTCAGCACGCCGGTGTATTTGGTGGGGGAACCGGCTGAGGTGGTTACAAACTTCACGCCCTGTTCGATCACAAACTCGGCGATGGAGGGGTCGCGAACGAAAGCCTGGGCGATGTTTACGCCGAAGGTGTGGCCGGCGTTGCGCATGGCTTCGATTTCGCCTTTGACCACGTCGAGTTCGCCTGACGACGTTTCGATGATGCCGCAGGCTCCGGAGGACGACACCGCTGATGCCAGCTGGCTGCGGGCGATCCACCCCATCGGTGCCTGGACGATGGGAATCGGGACGCCCAGATCTCGGCTCACGCGATTGTTGAAGGCGGGGTGCGGTACAGCAGCTGGAGCGGAGGTGTCGGTCATGGCCAGAGCCTGACACAGCGACCAGCCGATTCGCACCTCCGGCTACCCAATGCTGCTCGTCGCAGCTGGGTCGGACGACCCACAAAAGGTCGACGCATAGTGACAGGTGCATTGGTCCCATGCGTACCCACGTTGTGTGGCGGACCATGGATGCGTATCCCCCGCAAGCGTCAGAACCCCGGTAGGAACCCATGGGCATCTTCAAGCGATCCAGCACCAAGAACCACACCCCGTACACGAGCACCTCGAGGACGAACAGGGCCACTGGTCGGCGCCGCTCACCGCGTATGGCCCCAGCCCTCGTCTGCCCGAGCTGTCACAGCCTCGACCTCGCGCTCGGATACATCGACCGGGTGAAGTCCACGGTCCTGCACCGCTGTCAGGCCTGCGGACACCGCTGGACCGACGACCTGATCGACCTGGCAGACGCCGAGATCGCCGCCCGCGGCCGCCACTGACCACCGAGCAGAGCC
>CALAML010000061.1 GCA_937925845.1 uncultured Acidimicrobiales bacterium
CCGACTCGTTCCACTACTTGGAACAACAATCGCCAGGTTTCGCCGCGAACGCCAAGACGGTGCGTTCCAGCGGTGACGGACCCAAGATCGGCAGCAACCGCAGCCTCAACTACGGCCAGTTCGGCCAACCATTCCTTGAGCAGGTGCAGCCCGATCGCGTCCTAAAGACAAGCGACCAAACCGACGATCACGACGAAACCGAAACCTACCTGGTCGAGGTCGAGTACCTCGATGTCCGTGACCTTGACGACCCGAACGCACAGTTCGGTTTGCGCAACTTTCGAGTATCGCGTGATGGGGCCACAATCCCAGCCTGCACCCTGTCCAACGCGTTTGCCTGTGGCAGCGTCAACGGAACCCTGGTGGTGGCGCCCGGCCAAGAGGTCTACTTCGACGGACAGCAGCTATCGCCGGGATGTCACCGCATCACCTCGTGTAACTACAACACCAGCTCGTTGTGGGGGTTTGGCAGCTTCTCCGACTTCCTCGATGTCGACTCGAAACTGAAGGCCATCTGCAACGTTGGCCAAGACCTTCAAGCCGGGTTTATCAACGGGGTAGCAGTCGTAGGCGAGATCGACGACCTCGACGACGTGCTGACCATCTTCAAAGACTTCACCAACGGCTGTATCAGCTCGATCGGAGATCAGGTCGGCACCGTGGTCGGGCTACTTGGTAACACCTACGACTTTCTGCTCGACCCCTACGGCTACATGAGCGAGATGGCCGAAACTCTCCGAACCGCGCTCGATGGCGGCCTCGACAGCATCGCCCGTACAGCAGTTGAAGGCCTGGTCAACTACGAGCTGTACAACCAAAACGTCTACCAATGGTTCGGCTACATCGCCTGCGAGATGCTCCTCGACATCGCCCTCGCCGCCGCCACCGCCGGAGCATCACTCGCCATCAAATTCAACGGCAAAGTCACCGAATACGTCGCTGATCTCCAAAAACGCTTCGGCCGAGACCGCGACAACAACGACGGCGGCAACGACAACCCGGACGGCACACCAAACCCCTGCCGCACCAACAACAGCTTCCCCACCGGCACACCAGTACTCATGGCTGACGGCACCCACAAACCCATCAACCAGATCGAACCCGGCGAACAGGTGAGGGCCTACAACACCGGCACCCGGGAGTGGTCCAACCGGACCGTCCTCGACCAATGGTCACACCTTGACACCGACGAGATGGCCACGGTCACCCTTGCTGATGGGTCAAGCGTTTCGGCGACTGATCACCACCTCTTCTGGGTCAACGATCAGGGTGAATGGATCGAAGCCGAAAACCTCAAACCCGGCGACCACCTCCTCACCCCTGATGGTGTGACCGAAGTCGAGTCGGTCCATCTGCGGGACACCGGTGGCACCCTCGTCTGGGAACTTGACGTAGCCACCGACGACACATTCACCGTCTCAACCGGCACCCGAGATGTGCTCGTTCACAACAGCGAGGCTGGATATGCAGTATTCGAAGCAGGGGACCGAATCGGCACCCCGAGTGGTTCACAGGTGTACCTCTACGACTTTGAGAACGACCGCTTCTTCGTGGATCTGGGGCTAGCGGGAGCTCACGAGGACTTGTTCGCCGCTGTCACTCGGGACTTCCCTGAAGTGCAGCGAACCTCAGTTGCAGGCGGCCAGATCTACCATGATGTCTCGGACGATACGATTGGAGTCAACGAAGCCAGTGGACACTTTCATGACGAATGGACAGCCGAGCGAGCTTCGAAACTCGGACTACTGCTCGATACATTCACCTCTGATAAGGCCATCGTGAAGAATCGCAATACTTCGGACTACTGCGGTTAGTGCTGGGACCTGACTACGGAAGCTTGGCTCCGGTGAGATCTACTTCGTCAAAGTTGACGTTTTCAAGGGTTGCCTGCCTTAGATCTGCGCCTTGAAGAGTGGCTCCGGTGAAATCGACGGAGTGCAACGTTCCGGTGAACACCGTACCTCTCAGGTTCGCGCCGACGAAACTGACATCTCGAAGATTGGCTCCGGTGAGATCGGCGCCGCGCAAGTCAGCGGACTCGAGCGAAGCCCGTTCGATGTCCGCATTACGCATGCAAGCCATACTCAGGTCCGCCCTGTTCAAGTTGGACTGATTGCACCGGGCGCCCACCAATGTGGCCCCGGAGAGGTTGGCCTCGGAAAGATCGCCGATCCTGGCGTCGGCAAGATTGGCATCGTGGAAGTCGACCCTGAACGCGTTGGAGATGGTGGCGCCAACAAGCCAGAGTTCGGAAAGGTCCGTCCCTGGTAGTACCCGGCCAAAGATGATTGGAGTGAGGTCTGTTGCGGCAACGCTTGATAGGGGTGTGGACTCGGGCCCGAGGCTGGTACTCAGCTCAATTGGCCAGCGATACTGATTGGGCCAGCGAGTCTGATCGTCACTCACCAGCACCGACCGATCGAGTTCTTCATCAAGGAAGACCGCAGTCAAATCGCAGCCCGAAACGTCCGCGCCGCCGAGATCCGCGCCCCGAAACGAACACCCAGCCAACTCGCCGGCTCGCAGGTCTGCGCCACGAAGGACCGCCCCGTTGAGCCGGGCACTAAGTAACTCCGCATCTCGAAAGCAGCTCCCGGAGAAGTTGGCATTCAAACCTTGGATGCCTCGAAGGTTCGCTCCGGTGAAATCACTGTTGGAGAAGTAGCCACAGTCAAACTTGGCTCTGGTGAGATCAGCAGCGGTGAAGTCCGCAGCTTCGAGGCGAGCGCCATGAAACCGAGACCCAGCGACCACCGCCTCCCTGAACAAGGCTTTCGCTCCGACAACATTCGAAAGATTCGAGCTCGCCATCCATGCGGTGGAGAAGTCGGCTTGAGCTATGTCGCTTCCAGCGAAATTGCCCTGACGAGACCGCATATCAAAAAGGTTGGCCCCCACCAACACCGAATCCGGCGCGTTCACCATCGTCATCGAAGCCGTCTTGAGCGAAGCCCCCGACAAATCAGCCCCAGACAAATCCGCACGAGTTAGCGGACTGCGATCAAGATCCTCACCGCGAAGATCCTGACCACTCAAATCAACGAAACAGCCGCCGGCACGCTCAACAAGCAGACCCCTCCCCAAACGCTCAACGAGCGCTTCGGCCCGCTGCTCAATAGTCTCCTCCATATTTGTGAGGGTAACGCTGTCCAACTCTTTCACCGACGGACTGATCCTCATCCTCGCAGGTCAACCACCAGATCGAGCCAAGGGTTGGCGACTATGTGGCGGATCTGCAGAAGCGTTTTGGCAGAGATCGAGACAACAACGACGGAAACGGCAGCGACAACCCGGACGGCACACCAAACCCTTGCCGCACCAACAACAGCTTCCCCACCGGCACTCCGGTTCTTATGGCTGACGGCACCCACAAGCCGATCAACCAGATCGAACCCGGCGAACAGGTGAGGGCGTACAACACCGACACCCGGCGGCCGCCAACGGCCAAGTCGTATCAGCCCACAGCCGGCACTGCGGCTTTGGGATATTGAGCAGACAGCGGGCCCGGCGGTAGTCCCCTGAATTGGCGGGGTAGCTGGGGACTTTGCTTATGCCGGGTTCTTCAAGGCTGGCGCTGGTGACGCCGATGCCTCAGAGGTATGACCGCGCCGCACTACCTTCACCTCTCGCGCCTCGCGCCCGCGTCGGCGCCCGTTTCGGGGACGCCTCAGCGACTGCTCTTGGGCCTGGTCTTTTCGGTCGTCACCGTGCTCACCATGTTGGGACTTTCTTCTGGCGCCAGCGCACAGGTGGTCGACGCCAAATCGTCCGACTTTGCTCTGTCAGCCAACGGCAGCGGCAAGTTCCGGATGCAGTGCGGCGTTTCTCATGCCGACACCGTCGACCCGATCGTGTTTCCCGGCTCCACCACCAAGTCGCACATGCACACCTTCTTCGGCAACACCGGCATCAATGCTCACACCACGGCCAACTCCCTGAGGACCACCGGCAGCTCCACCTGCGAAGGTGTCGCCCTGAACCGCAGCGCCTACTGGGTGCCGACCCTGTACAACTCAAAGGACGAGCCGCTCTCCCCCGCCCAAACCCATATCTACTACTCGAGTGGACGGGTCGATGCCGGCACCGTGAAACTCTTCCCCAAGGGCCTGCGGATCGTGGCCGGCTCCGCCAAAGCCACCA
Organism: uncultured Acidimicrobiales bacterium; assembly: GCA_937925845.1. Classification (GTDB taxonomy): domain Bacteria; phylum Actinomycetota; class Acidimicrobiia; order Acidimicrobiales; family CALAML01; genus CALAML01. The sequence continues at coordinate 4,141 of CALAML010000061.1, forward strand.
GCCCCCAGCCCACCAGCGTCGTCAGCTGGTTCTGCACCGCCGACGCCCGCGACACCAGCCGCATCGTCGACACCGCCAAGGCTCAAATCCCGGTGTGCCAGCCCGGCCAGTTCCTTCAGGGCCGAGTCACCTTCCCGCAGTGCTGGGACGGCCGACGCCTCGACTCCCCCGATCACAACTCGCACATGGCCTACGCCAGCGGCGGCAAGTGCCCGGCCACCCACCCCCGGCCACTGCCGGAGATCAGCCAGAACTTCCTGTGGCGGGTAACCGATTCCACCCGCGGCTGGCGCCTATCGTCCGACCCCTACGGCGGCGGCGTATCACTGCACGCCGACTGGTTCGACGGCTGGGATCGCGACACGGCCCAAGCCTTTGTGACCCACTGCATCAACGGCCGCCGCAACTGCCGCAACGGTGCCCTCGGCAACGGCAAGGCTCTCGTCCACCCGGCGCTCAACTACAACGGTGCCAACGAGCGCGAAGCCGGAGCCCCGAACCAGAAGGTGGCCGGCTCCGACCCGACCGCCCTGCCCCTCGGCTACGTGCAGTTCTTCAAACAGCCCAACGGTGACGTGAAGGTGCTCGGCTCCGCCGTCGATCTCAACTCGCTCAAGAACCCGGTCATCAACGTGCGCAACGGCCCCGGCCCGGCCGGACTGTTGGTGAACAAGCCAACCAACACCTCGCAGCACACCAACGTGGCCACCACCTTCCCCGGCTACGGGAGAAACAAAGGCTTCGAATACATCATCCCCGCAGCCCAGGCCCACGGCACCCTCTGCGTTTACGTCTCCAATATCAAGCTGCCTGGCTACTACGCGCCTGGATCGGCCCAATCCAAACTGGCCGGGCCGGTCTGGAAGAGATTCGGCTGCGAAACCTTCCCACCACCCACCCCCACCGGCAACCACTCCTGGGTCGGTGACCACTTCGACGACGGCGCCCTCCGCACGAAAGGCTGGGCTCGCCCGATCGGCACCAGCGGTCGCGCCCAAGTGACCATCCGGGTAAACGGTGTGGTTCGAGCCACCGTCACCGCCAACGGCTACTTCTGGAACCCCGACCACTACAGCTACGGCTGGGACGTCACCATCAGAGGCCTGGCCAACGGCAACCACACCGTATGCCCCACGGTGAAAGACCCCGTCTTTAACACCACCACCCAGCTCGAGTGCAAGACGGTCCGGGTCGAACCCGAGCCGTAAACTCTGCACCTTCCTAGCGTTTACAGGGCGATGTCATCCTTTCGGATGACACGGCGTCCGGCACCGATCACTCCTGAGGCTGACGACACCGGACGCCGATCATCGCTACCTTCGTAGGTATGGCGAAGGATTCCCTGCATGACCGCTTGCTGAGCGGCGCCCGCCGAGCGGCGGAGATCCCCCTCGTTGGCGCCACCCTCATCTTCATACTTGCCACCGCCACCCTGGCCACCGGCACCGTGAAGGGCAGCGAGTCCGAGCCCGACCTGATCGGCTATCTGCTGGTCGTGGTGATGACGGTGGCGGTCTACTTTCGACGGCGTTTCCCGCTCCCGGCCACCGCAGTAGGCGCGGCCAGCACGGTGACCTATTGGGTGAGCGACTACCCCGGAGCCATCGAATTCGGTCTGGCGCTCCTCCTCTACAACGCCACCCGCCATGGGGGCTCCGATCGCCGCCGGGTTTGGGCCGTCACCGGCGGGGCCATCGCCGCCACCACCATCACCGCCACGATTGGAGTGTTGGCCCCGATCGAAGACCTTCCGGCCATCGCCGTTCCCGGCGTACTCGCCATGCACACCACCTTTGCCCTGATCGGCGAAGCCACCTACCAGCGAGCCCGCCACATCGCCGAACTCGAAGCCCGCAACCGAGCCCTCGAAGCCGACCTCGACACCCAGGCCCGCCTCGCGGTGGTCGACGAACGCAACCGCATCGCCCGCGAAATGCACGACATCATCGCCCACGGCATGAGCTCGGTAGTGGTGCAGGCCGCAGCCGCTCAACGGGTTCTCGACAACGATCCCCAAGCAGCCCGCACGTCCCTCGGCGCCATTGAGAATATCGGCCGAGAATCGGTGAACGAGATGCGACGCATGCTCGGCATCCTCCGCAACGTCGACGCCGACGGAGAACGCGAACCCCAACCCGCGATCACCGATTTCGGCGAGCTGGTCCAGCGGGCCAACGACGCCGGCGTGGAAACCACCATGGAGATCGTGGGCCAAACCCGCCCCGCTCCACCAGGCGTTGAGCTCACCGGATACCGCGTGATCCAGGAAGCGCTCACCAACGTGGTCCGACACGCGGGCCGCCCGGTCGCGGCGGAAGTGGCCGTCACCTACGCCCCCACCGGCATCGAAGTGCGAGTGACCGACGATGGCCTCGGCGCCGCGGCCTCCACCGACTCCGCCGGTTCCGGTCTTGGCCTGGTCGGCATGCGGGAACGGGTAGAGATCTACGACGGCGACCTCCACGCCGGTCCCCGTCCCAACGGCGGCTACGAAGTGCGGGCCTTCCTGCCCACCGCGGCCGTCCCCGCCGCCGCCTCGTGACCACCCTCGATACGGCGGGTGCGCGATGACGATTCGAGCCGTCATCGTCGATGATCAGGAGCTGATGCGCACCGGCTTCTCCATGATCCTGTCGGCCGAACCCGACATCGAGATCGTCAACACCGCCGAGGATGGCCAACGAGGCCTTGAACTGGTGCGACAGACCCGACCCGACGTGGCCCTGATGGACATCCGCATGCCCGAAATGGACGGACTCGAGGCCACCGCGGCCATCGCCGCCGACCCCGACCTCACCACCAAAGTGCTGATGCTCACCACCTTCGACCTCGACGAGTACGTCTTTGAGGCAGTCCGAGCCGGCGCCAGCGGATTCCTCCTGAAGGACTCCCCCGCCGACGAACTGGTCAAAGCGGTCCGCATCCTCGCCTCCGGCGAAGCGCTCCTCGGCCCCTCAGTAACCCGGACCCTCATCGAAGAGTTCGCCCGCAGCGGTGGCCGAGCCGTGACCTCGAGCGTGGCCGTTGACTCGCTCACCGCCCGTGAAACCGAAGTGTGGCGGCTGCTGGCCAAAGGTCTTTCCAACTCGGAACTGGCCGAGGAACTCATCGTGAGCGAAACCACGGTGAAGACCCACGTGAGCCGCGTGCTGATGAAGCTCGGTGTCCGCGACCGGGTCCAGGCCGTAGTGGCGGCCTACGAAACCGGCCTGGTGCAACCGGGCGAATAGCTCGAACTCGAACCCGATCCCTCTGTCGAGGGTGGGTCGTCCTCCTTGGGGATGACATCTACCGTCACCGAAACCGGCCATTCGACCGACAGTGAAATAGGCCTTCGGCCTGACGACCGGAGCACCGTCATTTCTTACCGTCGTAGCCATGACAACAACAACAGCTCCGACACCCAGCAACCCCGCAACCAGCCACCCCTCCGAGGCTTTCGCTCGCCACCCGGCACCGGCCATCTCCGCCCGCGGCGCCACCAAGATCTACGGCTTGGGCGACACCCGGGTGGTGGCCCTCAACCAGGTCGACGTCGACTTCGCTGCCGGCCGCTTCACCGCAATCATGGGCCCCTCAGGATCGGGCAAGTCCACCCTGATGCACTGCATGGCCGGCCTCGACACCCTCGACGACGGCGACGTCTTCCTCGGCGACCCATCTTCGGAAACCAGCACCGCGCTCAGCGAACTCTCCGAACGCCAACTCACCCACCTTCGCCGCGACCGCCTCGGCTTTGTCTTCCAGGCTTTCAACCTGATCCCGACCCTCTCCGTTGCCGAGAACATCACCCTGCCGGCCGACCTGGCCGGACGCGGAGTCGACCAGGCGTGGATGAACGAACTGGTTTCCATGGTCGGACTCGGCGACCGCCTAAGCCACCGACCCTCAGAACTCTCCGGCGGCCAGCAACAACGGGTCGCCGTGGCCCGGGCCTTGGCCACCCAGCCCGAAATCGTCTTTGCCGACGAGCCCACGGGCAACCTCGACAGCCGCACCGGCGCCGAGATCCTTGAGTTCCTCCGCCACACAGTGCGCAGCATGGGCCAGACCATCGCCATGGTCACCCACGACCCTGTGGCCGCCAGCTACGCCGACCGTGTTGTCTTCCTCGCCGACGGCTCGGTGATCGACGAACTGTATGACCCCACTCCCGATGCCGTGCTCGACCGCATGCGCCACATCGCCCGCTGACCCAACCCTGCCAATCCAGCCCTGCCAATCCAACCCTGCCAATCCACACCTGCCAACTGATCACAAAGAGGACAGACCGATGCTTCACCGACTCACCCTTCGCAATCTCACAGCCAACAAGGGCCGCTTCGCCCTCAGCACCTTCGGCGTGCTCCTGGCCGTCAGCTTTGTCGTCTCCGCCTTTGTGCTCGGTGACGGCCTCCGCAAAACCTTTGGCGAACTCAGCGCCGAAATCGTCAGCGACACCGACCTCGAAGTTCGGCCCAGCGACGAGTTCGGCCAGACCACCACCATCACCGACGCTGACGTTGCTGCCGTCGCGGCCATCGATGGCGTCGCTGCCGCCGCCGGTGACATCGAGGCTCCGGAGAACGCGGTTCGCCCGATCCTGGCCAACGGCGGGAGCATCTCCACCAACGGGCCACCACAGCTGGCCTTCGGCTGGATCGACGAACCCGGCCTGTCGGCCTTCGCCCTGGTCGAAGGAACGGCGCCCGGCCCGGGCGAGTTTGTCATCGACATCGACTCGGCGGCCAAACACAACTTTGTTGTCGGCGACAGCTACACCATGGTGACCCCGACCGGACGCCACGAGCTCACCCTCACCGGCCTGAAGCGATTCGGCACCGACAACGCCACCCTCGGCGCCACATTAATGTCGGTGGCCGCCGACGACACCTCCACGCTGTTCGGCACCACCGGCTACGACTCGATCCTCGTCGCCTTCACCGATACCGGCCGCAGCCAGGCCGCCGCCACCACGGCCGCAGTGCAGCAAGCGGTCGGCTCGTTGGAGGTCGCCGACCGAGACACGGTCGAGCGCGAAACCGCAGCCGAATTCAACAGCGAGATTGACCTGGTGCAAAACATCCTCCTGGGCTTCGCCGGCGTGTCCCTGCTGGTCTCGGTCTTCATCATCTACAACACCTTCGCCATCGTGTTGGCCCAACGAACCCGGGAAATGGGGCTGCTCCGCCTGATCGGCGCCGAAGCCTCCGCCCTGCGCCGCGCCGCCATCGCCGAATCGCTCCTGGTCGGAGTGATCGCTTCGATCGGCGGCATCGGCGGCGGGATCGCCGGAGCTCTCGGCCTCACCGCGCTGTTCTCCGCCATCGGCGTCGACCTTCCGGCCTACGACATCGTGCTCGCCCCCCGCACACTGATCGCCGCCGCCGTTGTCGGTATCGGCGTCACCCTGATCGCCAGCATGGGACCGGCCCGAGCCGCGGCCCGCCTCTCCCCCATCGCCGCCTTCGGCAGCTCCACCACCGAGGACGGTGGCAACGGACGAACCCGCACCATCACCGGCTCGCTGCTGCTAATTGGCGGAATCGCCCTCACCGCCATCGGCTTCACCGATCAGCCAACCAACGTGGCCATCGCCGTGATCACCGCCGCCGCGGTAGCGCTGGTGGTGGCCGTCACCCTCCTCAGCCCCATCGTGGTCGGCCCGATCATCGCCGTGGCCCGCCCTGCCCTCAACCGGTTCGGTGTCGCCGGCGCCATGGCCACCCGCAACGCCAGTCGCCAACCGCGACGCACCGCCACCAGCGCGGCGGCGCTGATGATCGGCCTGGCCGTTGTGTCGCTGGCGCTGGTGGTGGGAGAATCGTTCAAGGCCGACCTTCGCACCACGTTGGCCGACGATGTGCGAGCCGAATATCTGCTGACCGACCAAACCTCCACCGCCGGCTTCCCGCCCGCCGTCACCGAGGCCATCGAAGGCGACGCCCGCTTGGGTGCCGTCACCGGAATCTCGATCATCGACGTCCGCATCGCCACGCCAGGTGCGACCGACACTGCCGATGAGACTGTCGATCGGGCGGTCGATGGCGAAGACGCAAACCTCTTCGCCGTCAACCTCGACGCCATCGACGAACTGTTTGAGATCGGTCGCACCGACAACGGCCCCACGCCAACCGTAACCAACCGTCTACTGGTGGAGAACGACGCCGCCAGCGAGCGAGGGCTGTCGGTGGGCGACGAGGTGGCCATCGCCTTCGCCGGTGGCGAGTCGGCCACCGCCACCGTGACCGGTACCTTCACCGGCACCAGCGCCCTGCCCACCGACTGGCTGCTCGATGCCACCGTGGTCGACGACGCCGGTGTCATCACCTCGCCCAGAACGGTGGCCTTCAGCGGCGCCGCCGACGCCAGCGATGCCGAAGTAACGGCAGCAGTAGCCACCATCGAGACCCTCTTCCCCGCTGGCGACCTCGAAACCGCCGGTGAGTTCCGGGAGCGGATGGAGGGCCTGATCGACCAGGTTCTTTCGGTGCTGAACGCCCTCGTGGCCCTGGCGGTCATCATCGCCCTGATCGGCATCGCCAACACCCTGGCCCTGGCGGTGAACGAACGCACCCGGGAAATCGGGCTGCTGCGGGCCGTCGGCATGAGCCGCCGTCAGGTACGCCGCATGGTTCGGTATGAATCAGCGATGATCGCCGGGTTCGGCGCCCTCCTCGGCACCGGCCTCGGCGTGGCCTTCGGCTGGATCGTCGTGACCGTGTTGCCCGACGACCTGGTCGGGGTCACCGCAATACCGGTCGCCCAGATCGTGGTGCTGGCGGCAGTGGCCATCGGCGCCGGACTGGCTGCGGCCCTGCTCCCAGCCCGCCGGGCCGCCCGCATGGACGTGCTCCACGCCATCGCCCACTAACACCATCGTCCCTAACAACGGGCGCTCGGTGCCGGCCGGACTTCCCGGCCGGCACCGTCGCGTCCGGTGGCGCCATCTACGAGGAGGGCTTGGTACGTTACGGAACCACCCCTCACCCTCCTCACACCCCGGACTGCTGACGTGCCCCAAGAGATCGACCCGTTCTATGTGATGGAAGTTGTGGCCGCGGCCCAGGCCCGGGAGGAAACCGGCGCGGCGGTGTACCACCTCGAAGTGGGTCAGCCAGCCACCGGCGCACCGGCTGGGGCCATCGCCAAGGCCCACGACCTGCTCGATGCCCACCCCCTCGGCTACACCACCAGTCGCGGCATCCCCAAGCTGCCGCCGGCCATCGCTCGACACATCGCTAGCAGCTACACCCTCGAGGTAGACCCCGAACGCATCGCCGTCACCCAGGGAGCAACCGGTGCCTTTGTGCTTACCCTTCTGGCCTCGTTCGATGCCGGCGCCCGCGTGGCCATGGCCGTTCCCGGCTACCCCTGCTACCGCAACATCGTCATCGGGCTCCACATGGAACCGGTGCTGATCGAGGTTGATGCCGCCACCCGTTACCAACCCACCGTTGAGCAACTGGAAGCGGCCGGGCCGATCGACGGGCTGATCGTGGCCAGCCCGGCCAACCCCACCGGCACCATGCTCAGCCCCGATGAACTGGCCACCCTGGCGCAATGGTGTGATGCCAACCAGGTCCGCCTGATCAGCGACGAGATCTATCACGGCCTCCAATACGGCGACGCCCAACCGGCCACGGCCACCCAGTTCTCCGACCAGGCCATCGTCATCAACAGCTTCAGCAAGTACTTCTCCATGACCGGCTGGCGCATGGGCTGGACCGTGCTGCCCGAAGAGCTGATCAAGCCAGTCGACCGGTTGGCTCAAAACCTGGTGATCTGCCCACCCGCCATCAGCCAACACGTGGCCCTCGCCGCCCTCGACTGCGGCGAAGAACTCGACGCCCACGTGCAGCGCTACGCCGGCAACCGCCAAATCCTCCTCGATGGCCTACCCCGCGCCGGCATGACCGAATTCGCTCCGGCCGACGGCGCCTTCTACGTGTGGGCCCGAACCGACCACCTGGCCGCCGACTCTAAGGAACTGGCGGCCAAGTGGCTCGACGAACTCGGCGTCGCCGCCACCCCCGGCCTGGACTTTCACCCCACCCAAGGCCACCGATTTATGCGCTTCAGCTTCTGCGGAACCCCAGAAACCATGACCTCCGCCGTCGAACTTCTGGGGGCGGCCTCGGAGGCTGCCACGGGCGGCGCTACCTGAGCCTTGTTTCTGGTCGATCGGGGCCGATCGGAACAGGGTGAGTACGTCTCTGTCGACCACAAGCGGGTCGGGTCCAACTGACCACGGTGTCGATGCGATCCTGCCGCCGCCGATGCCGACTCGGTCGCGGCGGCCGCAGATGGCGCCGGGCTTGACCGCGTCGCTGATCCTTACCTCGCTGCTGCGGGTGATCCCGCTCGCCTTTGTCTTTGTACTGCTGCTCTTTGGCTGGGCCACGATCGGCGAAACCAACGTGGCTTGGCAGGACGTTCCCCCGGAGCAGGTGTATGCCATCACCGCAATCTTTTGGATCGGTCTTGGCCTGGTCTGCTGGCAGCTGTTTGCCGCGCTGACGATGCGGGCCCGGATGCTCGCCTTTGCTGCAGCGGTCATCGCCATCACCGACGTGATCGCCCTGCTCTGGATGATCGCCAGTGGCGCGATCCCTGAGCTGGTAGTCATCTTTGCCGCAACCTCGGCGGTGCAGTTCATCCTCCTGGCTCGCATCCTCAAAGAGAACGCCGCCCGAATGACCGGACCCTCACCAGCTCCGCTTCGCTAGTCACCTCAACACCACCTGAGCAGTCGGGCTCACCCTGACGGCCGAAGTCGGAAGTTAAAGCGCCCGCAGGTGAGTGTCGATGCTACGGCTGAGCCAGGCTGCCCAGGGTCGACCATGAACACACTCCATATTGCGGTGACGGCCGCCCTCCTCTTCGGAGGAGTCGTCGGGATCGTCAGCACAGTCGTCCGCTTGGTACGAGTACGCGACCGCCAGGCATCAGCACGGAACGTGATACGCGGCGGGATGTTCCTTGGTGTCTTCGCCGCCGGATGCTGGAGCTTCACCTGGGTGACCAACAGCATCGTGCCGGTCTTCAACTGGGAGCCATCTACCCCCACCGCGGCCCCGGGCGAGACCGTTGAGATCACTTTGCCAATCGGGTACCAGTGCGGCATCTCGCATCGCTTGGTCTACCGGCCTCAGCGTCTGGGACGGTGGGCACTGACCCACTATGACGGCCAGGAGCGCTCGAGGAAACCCCAGGGAATCTTCACTCTCGGAGCGTGCAAGATCGACGATGGGCCGGACAGCTTCACGATTCCGGATACCGTCCGGCCGGGGACCGTGGCCCTCTGCGACCTCGACGGTAACTGCGCCAGGGTGGAGATCGTCGAGGGCGAGGCGGCCAGCGGCTAGCGGCATTTCTGGCGAGCGAAGCGACTCAGCTTGAGTCCAGGCGGCGGGCTAGTGGCCCCGGGCCAGTTGGTCGGCTCGCCTTAGGAGGGTTGGCATTCGGAAGTCGCCGGCCATCGACTCCACCAGCTTGGCCGCGGCACGCTCTTCCATGCCCGCAGCGGTGATGTACAGCGGCTTAGCGCTGTCGCCTCGCACCATTTCGATGGCGTCGAGTCCGCCGAATGGGTTTTTGGCTACTCCGATTACCGGCACCTTTGGCTGCAGATGTTCGAAGAGGTGTTGGCCCAGGCCGGGCGCTCCGGCGGGGTCGAGTCGGACGTTTCCGTCGATCACCACACACTCCAGCTGCACCTTCGGCCGGGCTGCAAAGAGTGCGTTCAGCCCGGCGATCAAACAAGGCAGCTCCCGCTGATAGAACTCACCGGGCACGTAGGCGGCCACGTCTTCGATCACCACCTCGAGTTCGAGTTCGGGCTCCGCCGACCGCCACTCGGCAAAGGCTACCAACCCACACCGACCGCGCTGCTGGCTACCAGCTTCTTCGTAGCCGACGTCAAGGGCAACGATCATGGCCACAGGCTAACGCTGGCCCCACCCGTCAGGGATGCGATTTCCTTCCGCTGGTGAGAGGCTGACCCAATGCATGACTGGGACATTGTCGAAGAGAACATTGTGGGAAAGAATATTGCTGACAAGAACATTGTGGTGACCGGCGGTACGACCGGGATCGGCCGAGCCACCGTTGAGGCGTTGGCCCGTCGAGGAGCCCGGGTGATCTTCACCGCTCGCTCCGCCGGTGCGGGCGACGAGGTGGTCGCCGGCATTCACGCCACCCACCCCGACGCTCAGGTCAGCCACCGCAGCTGCCATCTGGACGATCTGGCGTCGGTGCGGGAATTTGCCGACGGTCTTCGGCGCGACCTCGACCGGCTCGATGTGCTCATCAACAATGCCGGGGTGTCGCTCACCGAACGTCGCCGCACCGTGGACGGTCACGAATATACCTTTGGCGTGAACCACCTGGCCCACTTCCTTTTGGTTGAAGAGCTCCGGGAGTTGCTGGTGGAGTCGGCGCCGGCCCGCATCATCGCCGTGGCCAGCGACGCTCACCGCCTGGGTGGCCCTCTCGACTTCGACGACCTTATGGCCGAGCGAGCCAAGTTTGGTGTGGTCGGTGGGATGAAGGTGTACGGCCGATCAAAGCTGGCCAACATTCTCCACACCCGGGAGCTGGCCCGAAGTCTCGACAGCACCGGCGTCACCGCCAACTCGCTGCATCCCGGCTTTGTCCGCACCCGCCTGGCCCGTGACTCCGAAGCAACGATGCTTGGAGAACGCCTGGTGTGGCCGCTTATCGGCCGCTTCGCCCGCAGCCCCGAACAAGGCGCGTCCACGTCGATCCATCTGGCCTGCGCCGCCGCGGTAGCCGATGTCACCGGTGCCTACTTCGCCGATGAGAAGGTGATGAAACCCAACAGCAACGCCACCGATGACGCCGCGGCCAAACGCCTCTGGGAAGCAAGCCTCGAGTTGATGGCGTAGCCACCCGCTTCGCTCCCG
>CALAML010000062.1 GCA_937925845.1 uncultured Acidimicrobiales bacterium
GGGTCTGCCGATGGTGATCCTGGCCACCGTGTTGTTTGTTGGTGGCGTGTTGGTGGAGGGGCGCACCAAGATTCAGTCGGACCCGGTGGAGTGGATCGACCAGAGCAGCCCGACCGTGGCCGATATCGACCGCCTGGCTGAAGAGACCGAGTTTGCCTCCACCCTCGGCGTGTTGGTGTCGGCCAACAACATCACCGATCAGGATGTCATCGACCTGATTTACGGTTTCACCGTCGATGCCGAAGCCCGCCCGGAGGTGATCGCCACCTCGAGCCTGGTCGGCACGATGGAGAAGATCATCGCCATTGAGGGGGCCACGCCATTGGCGCCCACGTCGGTGGATATTCAGAACGCCATCGATTCCGCCCCCGATGGCATCGCCCGGCTGCTGGTGCGGGAGGACCTCACCAGCACCCAGGTGAACTTACGGCTGGAGCAGGCCAGTCTGGATGAACGGGCCGGTCTGGTGCAGGAGTTGGGCGACGATCTCGACCGTCGTATCGATGAGCTGGACCTCGATCCCGACAGCATTCTTCTTACCGACCTGCCCGACGGGCAGGAGGCGGTGAAGGCCACCCCGGCCGGCTTGGCCACGGTGGGCATCGGGCTGTTGGAGAACTTGTCGGCCAACCGAGCCAACCTCACCTACTTGGCTTTGGCCGTCGCTGCGCTCTTTCTGGTGATCCGCCTTCGTAGCCTCAGCCGGGCTCTGCTGGCGTTGGTGCCGGTGTTGATGGCGGTGGGCGCGTCGTCGCTGTTTGTTGGGCTCCTCGGCTTTGAGCTCAGCCCCCTCACCACGGTCAGTGGACCACTGGTGATCGCCACCTGTGCCGAGTTTTCGGTGTTGATCCTGGGTCGGTATTTGGAGGAGCGCCAGAACGGTCTGACGCCGCGGGAGGCCACCGACAAGGCGGCCGGTCGCACCGGTCGGGCCTTCTTCACCTCGGCCATGACCACCATCGGCGGCTTTGCTGTGTTGATCGGTTCGGCGCTCCCGCTACTTCGGGACTTCGGCATCATCGTCACCTTGAACGTGGCCATCGCCTTGCTCGCGGCGCTGGTGGCCATGCCGCCGCTGTCGGTCTGGGTCGACGAAATGGGTTTGCTGGGTACCCAGGAGCAGGGGACTACCGGCGGCGCTTCGGTCCAGATGGCGGCGCTGGCTCCCGGCAAACAGCTCGTCGGCGCCGTTGTGGGCGGGGTCGCTCTGCTGGCTGCGGCGATCGGCATTTTCGCTACCGCCGACACATCGAGCGGTTCCACCGATCCGGTGACCTTTGCCGCGGTGGCCTTGCCTACGACCACTACTACAACCACCGCGCCGCCTCCCACCACCGAGCCGGAGCCGGGCGAGTCAGACGGTCCGGCCATCGATCCATCAACCTTTGGCGAGGACAAGCCCGCCACGCTGGTTGGCGGCGTGTTGTTTGATCTGTTGACCGGCGAAGAGATCGGCGTGGCGCCCAACGTGGCCAACTGCGCCATCGAAACGCTAAACAGCCGAATCTCCGATGAGGAGTTGCTCGAACTTGGTGCGGCCACCGCGGAACCGGCGGCGGCCGAGCCCATCTCTCAGGCCGCCCTCGACTGTGGCATCACCCAAAACCAGGTCGACCGGGCCATCGCCAGCCAGCGTGGCGAGGAACTGCCGCCGGTCGTGGAAGAGGCCCCAGCCGAAGACGGCGATGGCGGGGAAACCGCTGGCCCCGAAATCGACCCGTCTACGTTCCCGGCCGATCCGCCCGCCGACGCAGTGCAGGCGGTGGTGTTTGAGCTGTTGGTTGGCGGTGGTGCCAGCAACCGGACTGGTCAGGGGATCGATCCGATGGTGGCCAACTGCGGCATCGACGCCACGGTGACTGATCACGGCGCCGGGGTCCTGCCGCTCCTGGCAGCCGGCGACCCAACCGCAGTCGAGCAGGTGAAGGAATCGGTGGTGAAGTGCGGCATTCCCGTCGAAGCTGTCGACGGAGCCCTCGCCGAATTCCAGGGCGGCTAAGGCCAAGCCAAAGCCACCAACCCGAAATGTCGGAAATATGCGACAAACTTTGTCGTTTTCTTGCGACATTTCGGATCGGGTTCGGGGGCTAAGGTTCTGTTTTGGGGGATATATGAGCGGATTGATGCAGAGGGTGAGTTCGATCCCGTCGGTTCGGTCGATCGGGTCGGTGGCTTCGGCCAATTCGGTGGACTCGGCGGCGTCGTTTGCCTCGATGCTGTCGGTGGCCTCGTTCGGTAGTGTGCTGTCGCTAGGGTCGGCGGGCTCGGTCCTTTCGGCCGGCAGCGCCGGTTCGATTTTGTCGTTGGGCTCGGCGGGTTCCATCCTGTCGGTGGCATCATCCGGCAGCATCTTGTCGGTTCGCAGCAGCGGCTCGATCTTGTGCATCGACAACCGGCCAATCGCTGAGATGTCACAGGAAGTAAGGGTGCCGCTTGGCCTCGCCGCGGCCGGAGCGGCTGCCGGCGTTGGTGCCCTGTGGGCCCAACGCCTACTCCGTCGCCTGGTAACTCTCCAACAGGGCTGAAGCCAACGATTTGGGAGACTGAATGTTGTCGAGCTATCTCGATTGGTTGCGTTGCTCGAACTCGATGTACTGCGGAAGGGTGCGGATATGTTCCCGCACGACCGGTTCCGCGAAGCGCGAACCGTTTAGTTTCCTTAAAACTTCTAGTTCCACTAATTCGTTTAGTAACACCCACCAACCCGTCGGTAGCTGAACATCGGACGACGCGACGACAGAAGACAGACGACGACGACGACAGGTTTGAAAGGCCCGGCTACCGTTGGTCATGGTTTATGCACCAGCTGATCGGGCCTACTACGACGCGGATAGTCACATCATGGAGTTGCCGGACTTTCTGAAGTCCTATGCCGATCCGGCCCTTCGTGACGACATCTTTGAGGTGAACTACAACGCCTCGCTGGTCACCGATGAAGAGGTTGAGGTGATTGTCGGTCAGGGCAACCGCCACTCCGACGAACATCGAGAAGCCCAGATTGCGCTTGGTGACCGGCTGATCGCCGAGTCGAAGGAGATCCAGGCCCTCGGCGCCTTCGATGCCGCCGATCGCACCATTGCCTGTGACCTGCTCGGCTTCAAGAAGCAGCTGGTGTTTGCCACCCATAGCGTGGTCCAGCCCTTCCATCCGAGTTCGAAGACCGACCCCAAGCTTCGCTACGGCGCGGCCCGGGCCCACAACCGTCACGTGGGCGAGTTCTGCTCCGACGACGACCGCCTGATGGGCGTGGCCGTGATCCCGCTCGACTCGCCGGAGCTGGCCATCGCCGAACTCGATTGGATACTGGAGCGCGACGACGACGCCCTCCAGTCGGTCTGGGTGCCGCATCGGGCCCCGATCGGTTTTGCTCCGGGCCATGTGGATCTTGAACCGTTCTGGGCTCGCCTGGCCGAGTCTGGCACCCCGTTCGTGCTCCACGTTGGTGGCTCGCCGCTGCAGGCGTTGAAGTCGTGGAGTAACAACGGCCGGGCTGCGGTGAAGGACTGGATGGGCGGCGGCGAGAACGTCCGCACCAAGGACGCCGCGGTGATGCATCAGCCGCCGGAGACGTTTGTATCGATGCTGTTGCTCGACGGCGTGTTCGATCGCCATCCCAACCTGCGGGGTGCATCGGTGGAGCTGGGCGCCGGGTGGGTGCCGGAGATGTTGCGTCGCCTCGATGCCACCACCCGCATCTACGGCCGCGTCGATGAGTCGGTTCGCTTTGAGCGCACGCCGAGCGAGCAGCTGACCCAACAGATGGGTTTCACCCCGTTCCCCCATGAGGACGTGAGCCGGCTGATCGCCGACTCGAACGACGAGCTCTACCTGTTCTCGAGCGACTATCCCCATGTCGAGGGTGGTCGCGACCCGATCGGTAAGTTCGGCGCCGCCCTCGCCGATGCCAGCGACGAAACCATCACCCGGTTCTGTAGCGAGAACTTCCTGAGGCTGTGGCCGCAGGCGCGCGTGGCCGAGGCTGCGTAGGATCATTCGGCGCTGCAAAAGGCAACGAGCTGAACAACCCGCATTCGGGGACGAGGGGGCACGTGGAACTGGCATTGGGGTTGGATCTGTTTCGGGGCAAGGCCGTTGAGGTGCCGACCGATCTGGTGCTTGAAGCAGAACGGCTGGGCTACCACTCGGTGTGGACCGCGGAAGCGTACGGCTCCGACGCCATCACACCGCTGGCGTTTCTGGCCGCTCAGACCAGTCGGATCAAGTTGGGTACTGCGGTGATGCAGGTTGCGGCCCGCACGCCCACCGCCACCGCCATGGCTGCAGCCACCGTCGACGCGTTGGCTGGCGGCAACCGGTTTATCGCCGGGCTTGGGGTGTCGGGCCCGCAGGTGGTTGAGGGCTGGTATGGCCAGCCGTGGGGCAGCCCGTACTACCGGCTGCGGGAGTACGTCGACATCATGCGTCAGGTGTTTCGCCGCGAAGCTCCGGTGACCCTCGACGGCCGGGAGTATCAGCTGCCTTACGGGGGCGACGACGCTCTGGGTCAGGGCAAGCCGCTGAAGTCGATCCTGCATCCCAATCCCGATCTGGAAATCTTCATCGCCTCCGGCGGGCCGGCCAATACTGCGCTCACTGCCGAGGTGGCCGACGGCTGGTTGCCGATGGGTTGGAGCCCGGAGACGTGTAGCGCATACGACGAGCCGCTGGCCAAGGGTCGGGCCAAGCGCGATCCTCGCCTAGGTGAGCTGCAGATCTTTCCGTCGCTCACGGTGCAGGTCACCGATGATGTGGGTTCGGTGTTTGACGCCATGCGGCCCCTCACCGCTATGTATGTGGGCGGCATGGGTTCGGAGTCGAACAACTACCACCGTGAGGCCATGGCCCGCCGGGGCTTCCCCGAGGAGGCGGCTCGCATTCATGAGCTGTGGCTGGCCGATCGTCGCGACGAAGCCCAAGCCGCCATCCCCGATGAGTACTTCGACGCTGGTGGTCTCTACGGTTCGGTCGACCGCATACGTGCGCGTTGGGAGAGCCGCTACGCCGGTGCGCCGGCGGCCGGCTATGTAGTGCGGGCCGGAAACAGTGAGACCCTCGCCCTGATGGCCGACCTGGCTGGCCTGAACGACCGGGCCAACAACGCAGCCGAGCAGCCAGCCTCGGCGGGGGAGGGTTCCTGATGGCCGACGAGCCTCGGGTGCTGGTCGACCGTCCCATCGATCGGGTCCAACGCCTTACTCTGAACCGGCCCGAGCGGCGCAACGCCCTCGACAACGCCACGCGAACTGAGCTGCTGAACGCACTGCATCAGGCTGATGTCGACGACGAGGTTCGCCTCACCATCATCCGTGGCGCGGGGCCGTGCTTCTCTTCCGGGTATGACCTCGGCTCGGATCTTTCCGCCGACCGGCCCTACGAAACCGCACCTGGGCCGGCCGGCTGGGCTCGTCATGTGCAGCAGGGGTGGATGTCGATCTGGGATCTGGCCAAGCCGGTGATCGCCCAGGTGCACGGCTATGCCATGGCTGGCGGTTCCGAATTGGCTGCGGCCTGCGACCTGGTTTATGTGGCCGCCGACGCCAAGATCTCCCACCCGGTGGTTCGGGTGGCTGGCACTCCCGACTTCGCCTTCCATCCGTGGTTGGTCGGGATGCGAAGTGCCATGGAACAGCTGTTGACCGGCGATGCCGTGACCGGCGAGCAGGCGGTTTCGATGGGCTTTGCCAACCGGGCCTTCGCAGAGGCCGATCTCGAGACTGAGGTGTTGGCGGTGGCTGAGCGCATCGCCGGGGTGCCCGCCAGCCTGTTGCGAGCCAACAAACGCACCGTCCATGCCGCCATGGAAGCCATGGGGGCCCGGGCCGCGATTCGAGCCGCCACCGACATTCAGGCGGTGCTGCCGTATCAGGATGATGTGCGGGAGAACCTGGCCAACCTGCGGAGTCGGGTGAAGGAAGAGGCCGCGTCACCACCAAAGAACGAGCCGTCGTAGTCAAGCAGCCCTCTGGTAGCGCCCCGCGTGATTCCTTGCGCCACCCCCCTAACTACCCGGAACCCACCCTTCAGCCAACCCCCATCCACTTACCGACAAGGACCAAACCGAAATGGCAGTTGAAACCGGCAGCGAGAGTGACCTGAGTCGAAACCTGGCCACAATTTGGGAGACGATCGCGGTCGAACAGCCCGAGGCGCCGGCGCTCATTCACGGCGACGTCACTCGCAACTGGGCCGAGTTCGAGGAGCGGTCCGCCCGGTTGGCCGGGGCTTTCGGCGCCGCCGGCCTCGCCGCCGAGTCGAAGGTGGCCCACTTCATGTTCAACTGCTCGGAGTATCTCGAGACCACGTTTGCGGCCATGAAGATTCGGGGCGTGGCCGTCAACGTGAACTACCGCTATCTCGAAGACGAGCTCACCTATCTCCTCGACAACTCCGACGCCGAGGCCATCGTGTTTTCGCCGGAGCTGGCCGAGCGGGTCGCCGCGGTGATGCCCGCGTGTCCGAAGGTGAAGCTGTGGCTCCAGCTCGGCGGCGACCTCATCGATGGCGCCACCGACTACGAGGCCGCCATCGCAGGTGCGGAGCCTCAGCCGTCGCAGGATCGTTCCGCCAATGACTTGTGGTTCCTGTACACCGGCGGCACCACGGGAATGCCCAAGGGGGTGATGTGGCCCCACGATTCGCTGGTGGGCACAACCGCGGGAACGTTGAAGCCGTTCGGCATGACCGACCCGCAAACCCTCGACGACGTGCGCGGCATCGTCCAGTACTTCAACGAAACCGGGCGTCGGAGTTTGCTGCCCGCGGCCCCGTTGATGCACGGCACGTCGGGTTTGAGTTCACTGATCAGCCTGACCATCGGCGGGTCGATCGTGACCGTCCCCGGGTCCGGGCTCGACGCTGCGGCGCTGCTCACTGCGGCTCAGAAGAATCAGGTCACCAACATGACCATTGTGGGAGACGTTTTCTGCCGCCCGCTGATCGAAGAGCTCCGAGCCGGGATCGAGCGGGGTGAACCCTACGACGTGCCGGTGCAGGCGATCGTGTCTTCGGGGGTGATGTGGAGTGCCGAGACCAAGGCCGAACTGGTGGATCTTCTGCCGGATGTAGTGCTGGTCGACACGGTGGGTTCGAGTGAGGGTGTCGGCTTCGCCGGGTCGGTCACCGCCAAAGGGGCGAGCACTCCCACGGCCAAGTTTGTGCCTGGCGAGAACTGTCGGGTGTTCGCCGATGATGGTCGTGAGGTGGAGGCCGGCTCCGGTGAGGTCGGCATGTTGGCGGTGGGTGGGCTGATTCCGGTCGGCTACTACAAAGACGAGAAGAAGTCGGCGGAGACGTTTCGTGAGGTGGCGGGGAAGCGGTGGTCGATGCCGGGCGACTTTGCCACCATCGAGGCCGACGGCACCATCACTCTTCTGGGTCGGGGTTCGGTGAGCATCAACTCCGGCGGCGAGAAGATCTTCCCGGAAGAGGTGGAGGAGGCACTCAAGACCCACGATTCGGTCCTGGACGCCAATGTGGTCGGAGTCGCCGACCCGAAGTGGGGGCAGCGGGTGGTCGCGGTGGTGTCTCCCGATGCCAAGGGTCGCGCCAGCATCGACGCCGAAGCGGTGATCGCCCACGTGAAGTCGGTGATCTCCCCGTACAAGGCGCCAAAGGAAGTTGTGGTGGTTGATGCCGTGGTGCGGGGGCCAAACGGCAAGGCCGACTATCGCTGGGCCAAGGGCGTCGCCGAAGAGGCGACTGAGCAGGCCAGCGGGTAGCACGAATCCAAACATGGCAAAAAATGCCGTGATTGCACCAGATATATGGGAGTCCTTTCCGACCGCAAGGCCGCCTGCGGGACTGGACGTTTTCCGAGGCGGCGGTCTCCTGCCCGGCCACCGCAGTGAGCGGCCTTCAGGGGTCGCCTCGGCTAACGGTGGTACACGTACCTAAATAGGGGTTTTGCGGGCTACAGGTCGGGCGATCGAACGCCGTTGTTACAGCCATGAAATGGGCAAGTCTCAACCGGCTCGATGGAGCCGCGCCTGATGTGCTCCGGATCCAGCATGCGTTCCATGCGGGCCGGCTGCTGCTTGCTGCCATTTTGGGTTTGGGTCTGGTCCAGGGACGACTGAGTACGTCGGGCTGGTGGGCCGTTCTTGTGGGGTTGGCTGCGTTGGCCGCAGTGGCCCTTGCGGTTCACGGCTTGCTCAATCGCAACGATGCCGCGGCTCGGGTTCCATCTGACTGGCTCTTTATCGTTATCGACTCGGTACTGGCGCTTGGTGTTATCACCCTGCTCTCCGACGGAGCGGCTCCGCTGGCCTGGGTGGCATTGGTGGTGCCGGTGGCCGAGGCCGCCTTGGCCTTTAATCTCGGTACAGCGATCGCAGTATGGGGCGTGATCGGTCTCTGCCACCTCACCTGGGTTTTCACCCGCACCGGAGTAGGAGTCGAACAGAACGATTCGCTGCTGTACTGGTTTCAACAGATCCTCGCCGTGCTCCTGCTTGCCATCCCTGCGGCTGTGCTGGCGGGCTCAGCGCGGGCCCAGCTCCGACGGTTGGCTACGGCGAACGCCCAGGCCAGCCGCGACACGGAGGCCCTTCGAACGGTTGGGCTGACCGTGGGTCGCATGAACGCCATGTCCACCAGCGAGGAAGTTCTGCAAACCTGCGTTGAGGGTGTGGTCGACCTGGGCTACGTTGCGGCAGACATCGTGGGTCAGGCCTCAGACGGTTGGTCGGTCGAGGTGGCCCGCGGTCCGCTCGATCGGCCGGTGGTTGAGCCTCCAGTCCTGGCCCAGACAGCAGCTACACGAGGATCTGAAGTCGAGCTCCTACCGATAGGCGTTGAGGAGCGCCAGCTGTTGCACCACTATCGGGCCGGGTTCGCCTACGCGTTCCCGCTGGCCACGACGGACTTCGAAACCACTGGGGTGCTGCGGGTCTGGGCCAGCCCTGAGTCAAGCCCCGAGGATCACGACATCGAGTCCCTGCGGTTGTTGGCCAGCCAGGCGGCAAGGATCAACTCGACGGCCCTCGCTACTGCAAGGGCTGAGGTTCGCACGCAGGAGCTGGCCTTCCAGGCGCTTCACGACCCCCTCACCTCGTTGGCCAACCACCGCAGCATCATCCGGACTCTGCGGGGCCTCAACGCCGATCACTCCGCGTCGGTCTTCTTCATTGATCTCGATGGCTTCAAGCCGGTCAACGACACCTACGGTCACGAGGCCGGCGACCAGGCGCTGACCATCGTGTCCCGCAGGCTGCAGCGCATTGTGGGCGAGCGCGGCACGGTTGGCCGAATCGGCGGCGACGAGTTCGTAGTGGTGGGCGCGACCGAGCAGCTCGCCATCGAGGGCGAGACGTTTGGCCTCGGCACCGAGATGCTTGATGCGATCCGGGAGCCGATGGCCATCAACGGCAAGAAGATCACCCTTGGCGCGAGCATCGGGGCCACGGCTCAGCAAGGGGAGAGGATTTCGGCCGAGGAGCTGCTGCGGCGCGCCGATGAGGCGATGTACCAGGCGAAGCAGGCGCAGACCGGGTTCTCGACGTGGGAGACCACGCCCGCTGAGGCATCCGGGGTTGGCTCGTGACCGCCCCGGTTCTTGGGTCGACCGACTTTCTGGGCGATGCCGATCCCGACACCCCGTGGTACTACAACCGCAAGATCGTGGCTCTGGCGGTGGCGGTGGCTCTCGCCGCTGTGGTGGTTTCGGTTCTTTCCCTTTCGAGTCTGGCTCGAGATGTTTCCCGTGCCTCGCAGGAGTCGCATGCCAACAGCGAGGTCCTCCGGGTGAGCGCCGGCGTGCAGACTCAGCTGACTGTTGCCGATGGTTTCCGCCAGCTCAGCGGCGAGATCGAGACCGGGCCGATGGTCGATGACAGCAATCGCGTCGCCGTATCGGGAATCGAGAACCTGGCCGACGCTCTCCAGAGCCCCTTCCTCGGTGCTGCGGTAAAGAGTGAACTTCAGGCGTATCTGGCTGCGACTCAGTCCCACCTGAACGATCCGACCGGCGATGTCGATCTCAGCGAACTGCACCAAGCCTATGACGCCTTGGTAGCGATAACCCTTGACTCGCGTCAACAGATTCGCGACGACCTGCAGGATGTGAACTCTCGGATGAACACAGCGGCGTCCATCGCCGGTTTCATCATCGCCTTTGTTGTACCGGCGTCGGGCCTGTACGTGTGGCAGTCGTTGGGTCGCAGCCGGAGCCGTAAGGCTCTACTGGAGCATCGCCTCAAGGAAGTGGGCAGGACGGAGAGGGCGGCGGTCGACGCACTCAGCGCGGGGATGTCCGAACTCAAGCTCAGCATGCGCGAGACGCTCGAAGCGGTGGCGTCGAGCGACGATCCGGAGTTGATCCACCGGTCCCAGAATCTCGCCGCCGCGGTGCGCGACCTGGAGGCCACAACGATGGCTAGGGGGCCGGTGATTACCTCAACCCGCCAGCCCATTTCAATCTCGGGGGTGCTGGTCGAGGCAACCAGGGACGCGCACCTGGCGGTGGAACTTGATCATCAGCACTTGGCCGAGTTGAAGGTACGCGCCGACGCCGACCTTCTCCGCACCGCCCTTGCCGACCTGTTTCGCCTGGTTGCTGCGTCCTCCGAGGAGGCTTCACCGGTCCAGGTCGAGGCGCTACTTGTTGGTGACCGGTTGCAGATCGGCGTGCACCAGCCGGGAGCTGTCGAGAATGATGCCGCCCCGATGGTGTACGGCGGCGCAACGCCGGCGGACCGAGGCAGCGATGGCTTCGATACGCGGGTGCGAGACTTGCTGAATCTTCGTTATGCCGTCGAGGCCGCGGGCGGGTCCATCACGTTTGTGCCAGAGTCCGATGGAGCCTCACATGTTGTCACCCTCGAATGCGCCTCCTCTCAGGATCAGGGTGACGGGCTGGCATCATCCGAAGAGGCGATTCTGTGACCGTCGGATTCTTCGTTCCGATGCGCGCCATCATCGCCGCTTTTGTAGCTCTGGGTGGACTGATCTTTGGGTTGGTGTTGGCACCGCCGGCCGATTCACAACAGAACCTCCCACCTGTCCTGGCCACCGCGGCGAGGGTCGATCTGGTGCAGGGAACCGCCGCCTCGATGTCCTTCTACGGCCAGGATCCTGAGGGCTGGCCGGTCAGCTACTCACTCGCAGGCAACCCACCGGGCATGACGCCAACAACCGACGCGGACGGCATCCACTTTTCCGGGACGCCCTTGGTGGTTGGTGATTTCTGGTTGACGATGGCGGCATCAGATGGGTCGGCTACTGCGTCTGAGTCGGTCCTGGTCCGGGTGCACCCGGCCGGCACCAGTGTCGCCCCGGTCATCATCGCCCCGCCCGTCTGGTACTTCACACCTGGCGAATACATTGAGCTTCAGCTGGGTGGGGTGCATGGCAACGGCTTGGCCATCATCCATTGGGGTTGGAATATGCCGGCAGGAGTATCGATCGACGAGTCGACCGGCCGAATCACGGGAACCCCCAATATGCAGTGGGACTGGCATGACAGTACTCACCGGCTCTTCGATCTCCAGCGCACGTCGGGCATCGCCAAGGTGAATTGGCATCGCCGGCCCGCGGGAAGTCCGCCGCCAACCACCACAACCGTCCCCACGACCACAACAACAACGGCACCGCCGACCACCACCACTACAACCGCACCGCCGCCGACGACGACGACCACCCTCCCGCCGACTACCACCGCCCAACCGCCGACCACCACGACGCGCCCGGCCACGACCACAGTTCGCACGACCACAACAACAACGGCACCGCCGACCACCACCACCCAGCGACCACCACGGTCGACCACGACGGTGCGAAGGACAACCACGACGCGTCCGAGCTCGACCTCCAGTCGGCAAACGACGACCACCGCCCGACCTACGACTTCGCGGCCTGCCACCACGGCACAACCGTCGACCACTCGACGCACCCCAGCCACCGCGCCCTCAACGGCAACGACAAATCCGACGACTTCGTTCACCACCACCACGGTCACTGTCGCTCCTGCGCTACCTCCGGCCCAGGCCCCGACCACCACGGAGGAGGTCGAACAGCCCCGCGAAGAACGGAGTGTGGTGGTTTCAGTGCCGACAACCGTTCCGCCGCCACCCCCGGTTGGTGATCACCTCGATGCTCGAGATGACAGCTTCCTGTTGCCGAAGGGTCGCCACGTGTTGAGCGTCACTCGCAACGATGTGCGGATCTCCGAAGAAGATGTTCTCCAAATCACTGATGTGACGGGCGCGGACCCTGCGGTAACGCTGTCGGTTGAGGGAGACACACTGGTCCTTGAGACCGGCGAATGGAGTGGGGAGTTGGTGCTGAGCTACACCGTCACTGACGGCGAGACCTCGGAGGTTGCGACCGCAACCGTGGTGGTCACCGACTCAGCGATCGCGCCGATATCGGCCGCCAGCCAGCGAGGGAGCTTCGATGGCTATGGCGACAACAACAGCCCGGACCCGGATCGCATTCTGCCGAGGCTCGAGGTGCCCAACTTCCTGGTGCTCTTTGGGTCGCTGAACCTGGCTATGTTCTCAAACCCCTGGCTGCTCGGGGCCCTCTTCCTCCCGCTCGTTGCGCTGTGGCGTTCCCGTCGAAAGTCGGGCTGGGCGGAGGTGACCGGTGTTCCGCGTGGGGAGGTGGCGTTGGTCGACCTTGCTGGAAGTCAGGCCCAGCTCCGTCATGATGCCGACGAGATCTGGGTGACCGGCCGACGGCGGCGAGGCCTGGTTGAGGTGCACGTCTTCGGCGGGAGTGGCTGGATGGACCCGGATCTGCTCAAGTTCACCTCGCCGTAGTGTCCCACCCAAAAGAAGCTCGTTGGTCTACTCGGCGAGCCCTTTTTGGTGGTGATTAGGCATTGGATTCGAAGAGCGGTGGCATGGCTGGCGCCCCGTGTTCGAGGGCCTCAGTAGCGAGCTCGGCGAGCCGGCGCGGGGCCAGGACTTCGGTCGTGCTACGTAGCTCCTCCAGGGTCCACCATCGCACGGCCACAACATGCTCCTGGTGAAGCTGCTCAGTGGATAGTTGTGGAGCCAACTCAAAGGCATGGCAGGGGACGAGGTGAACCGTTTCTTCCTGCCCGTCATAGCCGGGTGCGATGTCGGGGTTGATATGGCGGCGGCGCCAGAGCACCGGGCCGATGAAGGAGTTGGTTTCAGTGGCGCCGGTTTCCTCCGCCAGCTCCCGACGGAGTGCGATTTCTGGGGTCTCGCCAGGGTCGATGCCGCCGCCAGGAAGCACCCAGCCAATCCAGCCCGTCGAGGTGTAGTCCAACTTGACGAGGGCGATGCGATCGGCCGGGTCGATCAACAGCCCTCGGACCGCTTGGCGCAGGTTTGGTTCGCTCACGCCGAACAGCCTGCCACGGATATCGATGCCGATACCGAGCCAGACGGGCTGGCGCCTCTATGCCGACGCGGAGGCGGTGGCCCGGCGAAGATCGATGGTGTCGACCCGGGCGCCGGTGGCGACGCTGACCAGGTGGCTTCCACCCTCGGTGGCCAGGTAGAGCGAGACCGGATCGGTCTCGCCGTGGGAGAAGGCCCATTCTTTGAGAATGGCCCGCAGGCCGTGGATGCCGCTGGCTGCTCGCATTTCGGCCCGCACTCGACGGACCGGATCATCGCCACGACCGACAATCGCTTCGATGATGCGTTCGATAGCCAGGGCATCGAATTGGCGTTGCCAAGCAAGAAGCTGCGGATCGTTTTCGACCACGACGATGCGCTGGCGGTGGTATTCGCCTCGGTCGAGATGGGATTCGATGTATTCGATCGACGCTTGACGAAGAGCGGTGGTGAGTTCTTGACCCGGTGCCCGGTCGGCGAGGGTTGCACTCAGCCACTCAAGCTGGCCTCGCGCCTCGGCGAAGACAACTTCATACAAAGTGTGGAACTGTGTCCGCACTTGCGCTTCGTCGACTCCAGCATGTTCAGCGAGGCTCGCGAAGCTGAGCGCGCCAAACCCTGAGGTCTCTGCGATCTCAAGTCCGAGCTCTGCCAGCTCGCGCCGCAGAGGCGGACGCGGAGCGCCACCATTTTTCCATTTTCCAGCCACCGGTCTCAACACTAGCGCCCCAATTTGCCTCATGCGACTTAACTCTTCGAAGCACCTTGTGGGTGCTGTCGAAACCGTACGTTTTCGTCGCCGTTTGTTCGTGTGTGTGATTTCGACGTTGCGACGCCCTTGAAAGTCGCGATCCGCCTAAGTCGGCCAGGAGTGGTTGGAGCCCGCATCCGGCCGATACATATACCTCTCTTGTTATCCGGCCCATACCCATTTGTCAATAACGATTGTCTTTGACAACTGGTTTTGTCGGCTAGCCCGTAAACACGGGAGACAACATTGTTCGCCGTTCGATTATTCGATGGGCCATTCTTCTTCGCCAAAGTCACCGGATTCCGGCTCGAGGAGTCGGTCTCCGAAGAGGTGCACTGCGGTTTCTTCTCCGGCGATCATCACCCGGTTGCGGCCCTGTTCCTTGGCAAGCAGGAGAGCCATGTCGGCGGTGGCCACAATCTCGTCGAGGTTGCGGCCCTGCTCGGAGTCGGCCAGGCCGAAGCTGGCGGTGAACACCGGCTGTTCACTGCCGGCGAGTGATAGGGCCAACGATTCTCGGACTCTCTCCAGGGCCGCTGCGGCATCGAGAGCGGAAGTGGCCGGGAACACGATGGCGAACTCGGCCCCGCCGTATCGGGCGATCAGGTCGTCGGGTCGAAGGGTCGCCGACAACGACTCACCCATTTGGCGGATCGCCCGGTCGCCCGCTTCGTGACCGTAGGTGTCGGTGAGGGGGATGAAGGCATCAAGGTCGCAGAGCGCCATCGAGAACGCTTCGCCCCGGTCGACCATGTCGTCGACGTGTTGTTCGAAGAGATCTCGGTTCAACAGCCCTGTGAGGCTGTCGGTGTTCTCTTCGGTCGGCATCAGCTGGTGACGCAACAGGCTGAGCTTTACACCGGTGCGACGGGCGAGGGTTTCCAGCGCCGCGATCTCATGCTCGTCGGGGACGCTGGTCAGCGAAACCTGGATCACGCCGAAGTCGGTGCCCGAACCGCGGACCGGCACACACACGGCCCAGCCTCCGTCGGTTCGGGGGTCATCGAAGTGGCAGCACGCGTCGACGTCATTCCATCGGCTGACCGAGATCAGCCCACTCCGCACCGCTTGGCAGCGGGGGAGTCGGGTGTTGCTGGATTGGCGCTGTCGGGTCGGGCTGGCGATGACGATCCTGGCGATCGCACCCATCGATCCGCCGAGGTTGGCGATGGCGTGGCGCAGGTCTCGTTCGTTGTCGACCATTTCCAGGGTGCGGTCGACGGCGTCGATAAAGCCGAGGCGCCAGTTGAGCCGGGTGACTTCGTTCAGCTCGTGGGCTGATGTTGTGCGGCTGTTGGCCGAGCGTCGCAGAAGATGGCCCGTCGATCCGGCCAAGGCGCCAGCCAGGCCGGCCGCGCCGATAATCCAGGAGCCTGTGCCGGACCTTCCTGATGAACCAGATGTAGAAACCATCACCGTCCCATCGGCCAAATCGGCGGGGAGATAAGGGTCGGGCTATGGGTCGGGCTTCGGGTGAGACCCGGCGGTGCATCGGCCATCAAATTCCGTCGGTGGGACCGGCCGAGCGCAGTAGCGTGAATACATGATCCAGTTGTTCGACACCGCCCGGGGCCAAGTCCGGCCCCTCGAGACCCGTGAAGAGAACAGGGTGTCGATGTATGTGTGTGGGCCGACGGTCTATGGCCCGCCGCATCTGGGTCATGGGCGGTTTTCGCTGGTATTTGATGTGCTTCGCCGCTACCTGGAGTGGTCGGGGTTCGACGTCGTCTACGTGTCGAACATCACCGACATCGACGACAACATCATCGACCGGGCCGAACGGGAACAGCGCCCGTGGCAGGACGTGGTGAACGAGTGCGAAGACCTTTGGTATGAGGCCATGGACGCCATCGGGGTGAAGCGGCCCGATCATGATCCCCACGCCACCGCATATGTGGAGGAGATGGTGGCGCTGCTTGAGGAGTTGGTGGCCGCTGGCGCCGCCTACGAGACCGATGACGGCCTCTACTTCTCACCCGACAAGGTCGACGACTACGGGTTGCTCGCTCGCCAAAGTCTAGAGAGCCTGCAGTCGGGTGCCCGGATCGAGGTGGACTCGGCTAAGAGGTCACCGATCGACTTTGCGCTGTGGAAGAAGTCGAAGCCGGGTGAGCCGGCCTGGACTTCCCCTTGGGGCGATGGTCGGCCCGGGTGGCACACCGAGTGTGTGGTGATGAGCCTCGACCTGCTCGGGGAGCGGTTCGACATTCATGGTGGTGGTCAGGATCTGGCCTTCCCTCATCACGAGAACGAACGGGCTCAGTCGATGGCGCTGAGCCGCCCCTTTGCCAACCACTGGGTCCACAATGGCTTTGTTGAAGTCGACGGCGAGAAGATGTCGAAGTCGCTGAACAACTTCACCAACCTGATGGACCTGGTGAACAAGTCCGACCCGCGCGCCTATCGGCTTCTTGTGCTTCAGGCCCACTACCGCAGCCCGGTGACCGTCGACGCCAACTCGATCGATCAGGCCGTCGCCTCGCTGGACCGCCTCGACACCTTCGCTCGCCGCACCGCCCACCTGCTCTCCGATGAAGAGTTGCAGGCCGCCGCCGCCCTCCGCCAACAGCACCTGGCATCGTCCGGTGCTGCTGGCTCCGAGCACACCGACCATGACGATGCCGTCGGCGGGTTTTCTTCTGTCGACTTCGACCCGTCGCAGTTCTTGAACCACATCGACGCGTTCAGTACCGCGATGGACAACGACATGGACACTCCCGAGGTCATGTCCCAGGTGTTCGAGTTGGTTCGAGCGGCGAACGTGGCTCTCGACAACGGCGACGAAGCCACCGCCCGCCTCAACGCGGTGGTGGTAGCCGAGATCAGCGCCGCCGTCGGGTTGGCGCTGCACGCTACTGGTGAGGACATCCCCGATGACATCGCCGCCCTGGCCAAAGCACGCTTCGAAGCCCGGGCCGAAAAGGACTGGGCCGCGGCCGATGCCGCTCGCGATCAACTCCAGGCCGCGGGCTGGATCGTGGAAGACACCAACGAAGCCACCCTCGTCCGCCGCGCCTAAGGCCTCGCCCCCGGCCCGCGGCCCCCAGCCCCCAGCCCGAAATGTCGGCGCTGGACGCTGATTATGCGTGTGTGGAGCCGACATTTCGGTGGCGGGTTCGTAATGTCGGCGCTGGACGCTGATTATGCGCGTGGGGGGCTGACATTTCGGTGGCGGGTTCGTAATGTCGGCGCTGGACGCTGATTATTTGCGTGAAGCGCCGACATTTCGGGTGGACCATGGATGTCGGCGCTGCTTCTTTCGGGCCTGTTACGTGTTTCGTTGCGGTGGAATGCTTTAGAAAATGTCTGAGTTTTCCGATGGGAGGGGTGGACCCCTGGGTTACCCGTCGGTAACATAGGGCCACCACATGTCCCGGAGGTTACGTAATGGCTGATTTTTCAATGGAACTCAACGAGGACCAGCTTCAGATTCAGAAGTGGGTCCATGACTTCTCGGAGAACGTCATCCGCCCTGCGGCTGAAGAGTGGGATGAGCGGGAAGAGACCCCGTGGCCCATCATCGAAGAGGCGGCCAAGATCGGGCTGTACGGCTGGGAGATCATGGCCGAGGGCATGCTGAACGACCCGACCGGCCTCACCATGCCGGTCATGCTCGAAGAGCTCTTCTGGGGCGACGCCGGTATCGGCCTCTCCATCATGGGCTCCGGTCTCGCCGCTGCTGGTATTGCCGCCAGTGGTACGCCGGAGCAGGTCATGGAGTTTGTGCCGCAGTGCTACGGCACCGCCGATGACATCAAGCTTGGCGCCTTCGCCTCCTCCGAGCCCGACGCCGGCTCCGACGTGGCCGCCATGCGGACCAGCGCCAAGTACGACGAAGCCAAGGACGAGTGGGTGCTCAACGGCACCAAGACCTGGATCACCAACGGTGGCATCGCCGACGTCCACGTGATCGTGGCTGTGGTTGATCCCGAGCTCGGCTCCCGTGGTCACGCCAGCTTTGTGGTTCCGCCCAACACGCCCGGCCTCAGCCAGGGCCAGAAGTTCAAGAAGCACGGCATCCGGGCCAGCCATACCGCCGAGGTCATCCTCGATGATGTGCGGGTTCCCGGTAACTGTCTGCTCGGTGGCAAGGACAAGCTCGACGAGCGCCTTGCTCGGGTGCGTGAAGGTAAGCCCGGCAACTCGAACGCCGCCATGCAGACCTTCGAAGCCACCCGCCCCGCCGTGGGTGCCCAGGCCATCGGTGTGGCCCGCGCCGCCTACGAGTACTCGCTGGAGTACGCCAAGGAGCGGGTGCAGTTCGGGCGGCCGATCATCATGAACCAGTCGATCGCCTTCATGCTGGCCGATATGGCCACCGAGATCGACGCCTCCCGCGCCCTGATCTACCGGGCCGCCTGGCTCGGCAAGCAGCGCAAGTACAAGTACGCCGAAGGTTCGATGGCCAAGCTCAAGGCCGGCCGCACCGCCACCTGGGTTACCGAACGGGCCATCCAGATCCTTGGCGGCTACGGCTACGTCCGCGAGTACCCGGTGGAGCGCTGGCACCGGGATGCCAAGATCCACGACATCTTCGAAGGCACCGAGCAAATCCAGCAGCTGGTGATTTCGAGGGCGATTTCGGGTCTGCGTATCGAGTAGTTGGTGGGTCTTGGCGTGGCCAAGATCCACACAGTGTCGTGGCGTCTTCGAAGGCACCGAGCAAATCCAGCAGCTGGTGATTTCGAGGGCGATTTCGGGTCTGCGTATCGAGTAAATCGGTGGGTCTTGGCGTGCCAAGATCCACACGATGTCATGGCGTCTTTGAGGGCACGAGCAAATCGAGGTTGTCACACCTTCGCTTCGAGCGGTTGCGGATTTTTCTTCTAAATCGTATTATTCGAATTCGTCTGGCCATTGGTAGTTGTTTGGCGGGCGTCGAGGGACCGACAACCAGCGAGCGAACCAATGACAGCGACCAACGACCAGTTCGATCACTACCAGGTCTTTGACCAGGAACAGGGGCCGTTGATCGAAAACCTGGCCGAGATCCGCTCCAGCTGTCCGGTGCAGCACAGCGATGCTCATGGCGGGTTCTGGGCCATCTTCGGATACGAGAACGTGGGCCAGATCGCTCGCGATCCGTCAGCCTTTTCATCCATGGGCGGCGCAACGATTCCCAGCCATGGTTTTCCCATGCCGCTCCCGCCGATCGAGTCGGACCCACCGCGGCACAAGATGTATCGCGGACCGATGCTGCCGATCTTCTCTCCTCCCGCAGTTGAGAAACTCACTGATTCGATGCGCGAGATGGTGACGCGTCTGATCGATGGCTTCTGCACCCGTGGCGAGGCGGATCTTGCTGGCGAGCTAACGATCCCCTTTCCAGGGATGACCATCGGTCTGATCATGGGTGTGCCCAACGACGAGATCGAACAGCTGAAAGGGTGGACTCGTGAGCTGATGCTCGACATCAGCAACGCGCCCGCGATCGGTGAGGCGTTGGCGTTCTTCACTGACTTGTACGAACGGCGGAAGGCGGAACCAAAGGACGACTTCCCGAGCCTCGTCATCGGACTCGAGATCGATGGCGAACCCATCTCGCCCGAAGAGTGTCTTGCCGTGTACGCCATGGTGACCTTCGCTGGTCTTGAGACCACCGCGAACTCGTCCTCGCACATCTTCGATCTGCTTTCTCAGCGCACCGACCTCCGCGACGAGCTGGTCGCGGACCCAACCAAGATCCCGACGGCGTTGGAGGAGCTGCTGCGCTACACCAGCCCGCTTCCGGCCAGCGCCCGAACAGTCAGTGAAGACATCGACTTCATGGGCGAGCCCCTCCAGGCCGGCGATCGGGTGCTGCTCAACTGGATCTCAGCGAACCACGATCCGGCCGAGTTCGAGTCGCCCAGCGAGATCAAGCTCGATCGGTTCCCCAACCGCCATTACGTGTTCGGGGTGGGTTCGCATCGCTGCCTCGGCGTTCACCTGGCTCGAGCCCAACTCCGGATTCTTGTCGAAGAGGTACTCCGACGAATCCCGGACTACGAGGTGCAAAGCAACGAGGTCGAGCGCTACATCGGCGTGACGCGCGGTATTGGCCGGCTGCCGATCAAGTTCACACCAACAGCAGCATCTGCCTGAGCCATCGTCTCGACCGGCTCCGGTCTCTGGGTGCGTGCTAAGACGAAGCGCGCCAAAGAAGGAACGCGGACTTGCTTGCAGTGTCTTTCCTGGCGACCACCGGCAGCCGCAGAGTCGCGCCACGGCCAGGTGCCGGCATGCGCCAGATTAGGACCGCTTCACTGCGGCCAGTTCTTGGTTGATGATCGGCCGTTCGTGGCGCTCGCCGGTTCGACGGTCCTGGCTCGGGTACTCGTCCAGGTAGTCGGCCATGGACGCCAACACCACTTTCCGAGCGTGTTCGGCGCCGTAGGTCATCTGGACATCGATGGCGTTCGGGACCGCTCCGCTGGGGTCGAGTTTGTAGGTGGCGAAGTAGTGGACGATGCGGTCGACCATCCCCGGGTTCAGGTCGTTGATGTCGTGGGCGTCTCGGTAGATGTCGTCGCTGGCGAGCACGGCGATGATTTTGTCGTCGGCCTCGCCTTCATCGATGAGTTGGATGCCGCCTACCACGCGCACGGCCATAACGATTTCAGCGCGGTCGATGGTTTGGCTCGAGAGCACGCAGATGTCGAGCGGGTCGAGGTCGCCCTGGGCCGCGGCCGGTGTGAGCTTGGCCACCTGATCGCCGCAGTAGGTGCGGGGGACAAAGCCGTAAAGGCACGGCGGTAGTGCTGAAGACTTCTGGGGTCGATCAACCCGCAGGTAACCAGTGAGTTTGTCGACTTCGTACTTCACCCGGTCGAACGGGGTGATTTCGATGTAGGCGTCGATGTTTTCGGGAGCGTCATCGCCAACCGGAAGTCCATGCCAGGGGTGGGCACGGAAGCGATTGTAGGAGTCGGTCATGTTGGGCGGTCATCTCTGTAGAGGGTCAGCGTCCCGGCAGATCCCTCTATCATCGGCCGATCAACCGGTCAGCTTGATCGGCATTCATAAACGTCGGCTGTGGCGGCGGAAGCAAGGACTGCGGATCCCGATGCGCCGGTCGGCTCATCGTGTCGCATCTATCAGACACCGGACGGCCCGGCCGGATCACCAACCTTGGGTCAGCTCCAGACCGCGCTCGGCCTTTGCAGCAAGTAATGCGGCACCGCCAGGTCATCGACCTTTGATGGCCACTGGGGTTGATCGCGTTGGATTACGGCTATGGCACCTGACGCTCAATGAAGGTCTCGCCTGGTTTGCGGCTGCCGGTCCAGTTGGCCGCCTCCACTGCGGCTCGGTCGGTGAAGAGCAGGACCGACTCATCGGGCCAGGCGAACAAGAGCGGTGAGTCCCAATTCTCAGTGATCTCCGCCGCCACGAGGATGACGTCGCGGCCGCCGATGCTTAGCACCACCTCGGCCAACTCCTCACTGGGGACGGTGGTGCGTAAGGTGACCCGATCGACCACACCAACCGGTAGGTCCATCGCACGCCGCGCTCGGTAGATGCCGTGCAAGCCGAAGGGATCTACCTGATCTGCGCCTTCGATGGTCAGCAT
The DNA here is from genome assembly GCA_937925845.1 of uncultured Acidimicrobiales bacterium. Taxonomy (GTDB): domain Bacteria; phylum Actinomycetota; class Acidimicrobiia; order Acidimicrobiales; family CALAML01; genus CALAML01. The sequence goes on from CALAML010000062.1 coordinate 21,614, forward strand.
CCAGTCGTCGGCCATGTCGGTGCCGACTCGGAGCGTGCCGTCGGTCGTCTCGATCTCCAGCCGGAGGAACTGGATGCAGTCAACGCCCTCCTCCTCGAAGACCGGCAAGCCATCAGCGCCTTCATCACGAATGGCCATCTCTACGCCGTGCCAACCGCGGATCTCGAGCCCTGTCAGGGCTTCTGCGGCCCGAATCTGCTCGAGCCGCCAGGCGCGAAGTCGGTCATCAGCCATTCATTAAGTGTGCCCGCGCCAACTTCGGTCGAGAAACGGTTTTCTCCACGTGGCTGCGGTCACTAGCTCGTCTTTGCCTCATCAGGAGCCGGGGTCTTCGAGTTCGCGAACTTCGGCTAGCACCACCGGATCGGCCTGGCCGTCCCAGGTGGAGGCCAGGGCCAGCGGTGGTCGGTCTGCCGGTACTGGGCGTCGATGCACCCGAAGCTCGAATCGCTCGCTGTGAAAAACGCCGTCGGACTCGCTTTGCGGCTGGAGGGTGAAACCATCGACGCAGGCCCGCTCGTCGGTCCAGCCCCCGCCGGTGATACGGATCTGTGCCGGGGCCAGATGCCATCGACCTTCGTAGATCACCATGCCCAAGGCTTCGCCCTGGCCGGTCATCGACACCGCCGCCAACATGGTGCGGTACAGCGGATCGCTGAGCCCGTCGTAGACCCATCGGGTGCCGAGCGCGGTGTGGTGCATCTCGGTGATCAGTCCTTCTTCGGCTCCGGCCAGCGGCTCGGGGCGGTAGGTGAGTGGCACCTGGAGGATCACGCCATCCATCTCCACCAGGAAGGTCTCCATCCCCACTTGGCCTTCAGGGTCGTCGAAGCGAAAGGCGCCGATCGGCGTGACCTCACCGCCGTCGGGGCTCCAGGTTTGCTCGGGCACCCAGCTGGCCAGCAGCTCCGGCTTGGAGGGTGACACGGTTGCTTTGTGATAGAGGGCCATGGGTTCAGTCTGACAGCCAAGCCCGACACCGATCTCCGAATTTCACCGCCGCGCCGCCCAGATCTGGTTCCCACCAAGATTTGTGCCGCCTGGCGCGCCAAAATCGGCGCGCTGGGCGGCACAAATCTTATTGGTGGCGCATCACGTCGGCGAGGAGTTGGTCGAAGTCGATCGGTGGGGGTGGGCCGGTGTCGATGTGAACCGTGGTCAGCGAGGCCGGGGCCGGGAACGGGGGCTCGTACAGATCGCTCACGCGGAACGGTCGGCCATAACCGACGGTGAGAAAGGCGCCGTCGGGGCTGAAAGCCATCGGTGGTCGCATCGGCGAGACCGCAGTGGCGGTTGCGCCGGTATCGGCGGCCAGGGTGAGGGTGAAGCCGTCGTCGTTTGGCGTCCCGTCGATCACCAGGAGTCGTTCACCACCCCGGATAGGGATTGACACCGAGTGTTCGTGGCCATCGCCGGCCAGCACCCAGTGGATGGCGTCGTTGGCGAGAAACCAGGCCCAGCCGCTGAGGCGGTCGCCCTGCTCACACAACACGCCGGTGGCGCCGGCCGCCAAACCCTCGGCGAAGGCGGCGGTCATTCGAAAGCCTCCGGTCAGAATTGGCCCGTTGGCTTCGTGGAGCTTGTCACCCGGCACCAATCGGTGGTGGGGGTTGAAGTCGAGCCAGCCAAAGCGCATATGGGCGGCCCGGTTCTGGAGGCCGTCGTCGATCGGCAGTACCTGGTTGCGTTCGGCTTCGGCATCCCAGAGGGCGACCAGCTCGGCCAGCTTCTCCGGCTGCTCGGCGGCTAGATCGCGGCTTTCGGTGAAGTCATTCTCGAGGTGGAAGAGCTGCCACTGGTCGTCGTTGAAGTTGTGGCTGCCCTCGATGAGGTCGCGCTCGTTGGCGGTGAGCTGGTTTACGTGGTTGGTGACCGCTTTCCAGCCGTCGGCGTAGATGGCCCGGCTGCCCCAGCATTCGTAGTACTGCTTGGTGCGGGGGCTGGGCGCGCCAACGTCACGGAGCGCTTCGGTGAGGGAGAGCCCGTCAAAGGAGAGCTGGTCCACCCCGTGGCGCTCGGTCGGTGGGTCGATGCCAGCCAGCTCGAGCAGCGTTACCGCCACGTCGGTGGCGTGGGCGTACTGATGCCGGATAGAGCCGTCGGCCGGAAGTTGGGCCGGCCACGACACGATCAACGGGTCGCGAACCCCGCCTTCGAGGGTGTAGCGCTTCCACCGGCGGAAGGGGGTGTTGCCAGCGAGGGCCCAACCCCACGGGTAGTGACCGCTGGATCGAAAGCCGCCGAGGTCGTCGATGTGGGCCAGCTCGGCTTCGATGTCGTCGGGCTCGTCGGAGATGTAGTGGCGCAGCTGGTTCCACGAGCCATGGGGGCCGCCTTCGGCTGAGCACCCGTTGTCCGATACCAGCGCCACGATGGTGTTGTCGGTTTCGCCCAACTCGTCGATGGCGTCGAGCACCCGCCCAATGTGGTGGTCGGTGTGGGAGAGGAAGCCGGCGTACACCTCCATCATGCGGGCGTAGAGCCGGCGGCGGGGTTCGTCGATGTCGTCCCAGGCTTCGACCCAGTCTGGCCGATCCGACAGCTCCACATCCTCGGGCACGATGCCGACCTCTTGTTGGCGGGCCAGGGTTTCGGCCCGCCATGCGTCCCAGCCGCCGTCGAAGTGTCCGGCGTAGCGGTCGATCCATTCGGGCGGAGCCTGGTGGGGTGCGTGGGGTGCACCGGTGGCATACCAGAGCAGGAACGGCCGCTCCCGTTGATGACGTCGTAGCTCCCGCAGCTGGGTGATGGCTTCGTCGGCGAGATCGGCGTCGAGGTGGTAGCCCTCGTCGGGAGTGGCGGGGGGTTCAACATGGTGCTGATCTCGCACCAGGTTTGGGGTCCACTGGTTGGTTTCGCCGTTGAGGAAGCCGTAGTAGCGATCGAAACCGACTCCGGTGGGCCACATGGTGAACGGGCCCGATGCCCGCTGGTCTCGCGGTACTAGGTGCCACTTGCCGATGGCGAAGGTGGCGTAGCCGTTGTCGCCAAGGGTCTCGGCGATGGTGGCGGCGTTGTCGGGGAACTCGCCGGTGTAGCCCGGGAAGTTCACCGGGAGATCGGGCAGCATGCCCATTCCCACTCGGTGGTGGCTGCGGCCGGTGAGAAGACAGGCTCGGGTGGGGGAGCACACCGCGGTGGTGTGGAAGTTGGTGAAGCGGACGCCGCGGCTGGCCAGCCGGTCGATGTTGGGCGTATCGATGTTGGAGCCGAAGCAGCCGAGTTGGGCAAAGCCAAGGTCGTCGAGCACAATCACCACGATGTTGGGGGCCTCGCCGCGGTAGGGCTTGGCTACCGCGGCTGATGTGCTGTCGGCCAGCGCCAATCGGATCTCCGGCTCAACCATGGGTGTCGTCCCCTCACATGTCGCAGACGTCGTAGGGCCTCAGGCCCGCTCAGCACCGTAGTTCCTTCCGTATCTATGGTTGTCGTGGATGTGCTGCGACTTCAGGTGGAAGCTGTGTGGGACGGGTGACCCGATGAGGATCCCGACGACGCCGGGTTCAAGGGCTTCGAGGTGCAGATCTTGCGGCGTGTGTTCGGAAATTCCTCCCTGTTGCGTGCTCAACTCGGGCACCCCGGGCCGCGAACGCTGCTAAAGACCCGGTCCCGGGCTGTCCATGTTCTTTATCGCGAAGCCGGGGTTCTCGATTACGCCGAAGATGTGGCCGAAGGGGTCGGTCACGCTGGCCATACGGGTTCCCCCGCCCACTTCGCTCACGTCTTCCAGAAGGGTGCCGCCAGCTTCGAGAAGGCTGGCGAGTGCGTCATCGACGTTGGGGACGCCCCAGTAGGTGTAGGGGCCGGCGCCTTCGGGGAAGTGGGGAAACAGGCCGAGTTCGTAGCCGCCTAAGTCGAAGCCGACGTAGTCCGGCTCGTCGAAGTACGGGCCGAAGCCGAGCATCTTTGTGTACCACTCTTTGGCTGCGGCTAGGTCGGGGGCCGGGTAGATGAGAGATCGAAGTCCAAGAAACATGGCATCATCTTAGAGAAGCAGTGCGACAGCCGAATGTCGGAGTTTTCCAAGAAATCTTTTGCCTGGCCCGAGGCACCGCATCGTCGAGCGTCACGACAGAAGAGCCGGCGGCGAAAAGGGGAGGCGAAAGCCGATGAATCAAACAGTGCCGGTCCAAACAGTGCCGGTCCACACAGTTCCGGTCACAGTGCCGGTCCAAACGACAACGGTCCAAGCAGTACCGGTCCAAACAGAGCCGGTGCAGACAGTGGCGAGGAATCGGCGAGCATGAATCGCTTGGAGCGGCTCTATGCCGTGGCCGAGGAGCTGCGTCGGCGATCGCCGCAGCCCACCTCGGCGGCCATGCTTGCCGAACGGTTTGGTGTGACTCGGCGCACGATGGAGCGCGACCTTGCCGCCCTGCGTGACGCTGGTGTGCCGCTGTACGCCTCGCCGGGTCGAACCGGCGGCTACGGCGTGATCAACAGTGGCGGTCGGGCCGTGTTCAGTTTGTCGGCCGAAGAGGTAACGGCGCTGGTTCTGGCCGTAGCGGCGACCGAGGGTGCGCCGTTCAGCGACGCTGGTCGAGCGGCGTCGCAGCGGCTGCGTGATGCGTTGCCCGATGCCAGCCGGGTAGCAGTCGATCAGCTGGTGGGGCGGGTCCGCACCATTGAGGCCGAGCGCCCGCGGGCCGGTCGCCGGGTGCAACGCACCCTTGAAGAGGCGGTGCGTCAGGGGCGGGTGGTCAACATCGATTATGTGGATAGCGAAGGAGCACAAACCAAGCGGGCGGTCGAAGCGGTCGGCTTCTACTGCGGTGACGACGGCTGGTACCTGATCGGCTGGTGCCGGCTCCGTGACGACCGCCGTCTGTTCCGGTTGGATCGGGTGCAGCGAGCCACCCTCACCCGTGAGCTGATTGGGGACCGCAACGTCGACACCACCCTCGGTTGGGTGCCCGGGCCGGTCACCACCCCGGACTGAATCCAGCCCCAAGCGAACCGGGTCCGTGCGGGGTCTGACCCCGAGGGGACCCGGTTCTCGGGTTTGGCGTTGACGCTTGGTTCGCTGGGCGTGTCGTTGTTCTGGCCGACTTGGCTCGGCATGTCGCGGTACGGTCGCGTATGGCCGTGATCGATCCTCGCAAGACTTGGCGCCTCTCCGTGGAGCGCTTGGCCGTTGAACAAGATCCGATTCGGCGTCGGAATTTGGCGGCGTTGGTCACCCACATGATGGCCGAAGCCCATCTGGATATGGACGCTCTGATGGCCACCGTTTCGCCCGACGCCCACTACCACTTCTGGGCCGACGCGGGCGCGACCGAACTGATCGGTCGAGACGCAGTGGCGGAGTTCTACCGGGGCATCGCCGGCAGCGGTATGCATCGGCTGCATCACGACATAAACCGTCTGGTGGTCGACGCCGAATGCATCGTGACCGAAGGCGAGATGTGTATCGCCTATCCCGGCGATCTCCTGAACAAGACCCGGGAGCTCAACCTCGATGCCGACCGCCACTACCTCTATCAGGCCCAGATGTTGATCGTCTGGCCGATCGACGCCGAGGGACTATTTGTCGGTGAGGATTCGTACTCCGGCGGCGATGGCTTCGCCGACATCGCCAGTCGACCGATCGACCCAAGCGACATCATCCACATAGAAGACCTCGGCCCACCCAACTACCCCCAGCCCTGACCGACCTGTCTGAGCGTGTCTGAAATCGGTGCGAACGGGAAGCTCCAACTAGCTAAAACAGTCGCCGGTTGGTGACGCTTCTTCTCCGGTCGTTGCGTCGATCAGGGGGCGTTCAGCTACAGCGGACTCCAGAGTTGCGATCGTGCATGACGAGCAGTCACCGCTGTCTTCGGCGGCAACCGAAAACTCGAACTCGATGCTGGCATCGGTCTCGGTCACTTCCAGCTGGGGATCGTCGTGGCAGCTGTCCTGCACCCCGATGCGATCGCCATCGACTGAAACAGCGGGCACTTCGATGGCGATACGCGAACTTGCGCAGCCACTGACCAGCCCAGCAATAGCGATCAGGACGATCCCGATCGACCGAAATGTCGGAAGAAAACGACAAAGTTTGTGGCGGATTTCCGACATTTCGTGGCCTCGCAGTTAGGGCGTTTCGGAGGTGCCCATGATGTGGCCTCGGGCGAGGGTGTGGCCGAAGACGTTGAAGCCGTGGAAGGCGGCGCTGGCGTCGCTGTCGACGCCGAGGCTTTCCACATCGAGGGCGTACACGGTGAAGAAGTAGCGGTGGCTGCCGTGGCCCGCCGGTGGTGCGGCGCCGATGAAGCGCTTGCCGCCGGCATCGTTGCGGAGCTGGATGGCACCGTCGGGCAGGCCGCTGCCGTCGTCGTCGCCCGCGCCCGCTGGGAGTTCGGTGCACGAGGCCGGGATGTCGGACACGACCCAGTGCCAGAAGCCAGAGCCGGTGGGGGCGTCGGGGTCGTAACAGGTTACGGCGTAGCTCTTGGTCCCTTCGGGCGCTCCCGACCAGGAGAGCTGCGGGGAAGTGTCGCTGCCGCCGGCGCCCATGATGCCCGAGCGCTGAGCGTCAGCCATCACCGCCCCTTCGGTCACGTCGCTGCTGGTGACGGTCAGGGCCGGCACGTCGTTCATCCGCTCATACGGATCGTTGGCCATCGCTGCTACCTCCAAAGAGTCCAAAAGATTGCTGTTGCTAGGAGTCGGTTCTACTTGACGGCGGGTGGGAGAGAAAGCGCGTCGCCGCGGTTCTGGTCGGCTGGTCGCAATAGGGTTGGTGGATGACGGAGAACGAGCGACGTTATTGCGTGATGAATACGCCGATGGACAAGTTCCGCCCATGAGCGTGGAAGAGGCCACGGCTGCGGTGATGCGCTTGGTGGCCAAGGATACGATCCGTGATGTGGTCTACCGCTACTGCCGCGGCATCGACCGCTTCGATCTGGAGTTGGTACGGAGCTGCTATCACCCCGACGCCACCGACAGCCACGGTTCGTTCCAGGGCGATATCGATGCCTATCTGGCCTGGGTAGAGCCGATCGTCGCCCGCTATGACCGCACGTTCCACTTCATCGGCAACGTGGTGATCGACTTCGAACCGCCCAGCCGGGGCCAGCGACCGCCACCGAAGCCGACCGTGGCTGAGCCTCTTTCGATGGCCTGGTGTGAGAGTTACGGCATGGCCCATCATGAGGCTGCTGGCGGTCCGGAGCACGCCAACCTCGTGACCGCTTTCCGGTTTATCGATCGATTCGAAGACCGGGGAAGTGGCTGGGCCATCGCCGAGCGCACCGCAACTACTGAGTGGAGCCGAACCGATCCCGAGGCGGGCTGGTGGATGCCGCCAGCCGGTTTCGAGCGCGGCGCCCGCGATGACTCCGATCCGATCTACCGGCACAGCTGATGGTGTCCGATCAATCGCCGATGCTGATGCTGCTGAACGGGCCACCGGCGTCGGGTAAGTCGACCCTCGCCGCCCGCTGGTGCGCCGATCATCCGTTGGCCCTGAACCTCGATATCGATGTGGTTCGAGGCCTGCTCGGTTCGTGGGCCGACAATCCGCACGAAGCCGGGCTTGCCGCCCGCCGCCTGGCCTTGGCC
>CALAML010000063.1 GCA_937925845.1 uncultured Acidimicrobiales bacterium
CCAAAGGTTCCTACCCAAGGACTCCAGAAGTGTGGGCGCATCCGCCGACTTGTTTCCGCACCGTAGCGGCGCATGTCACATGTGCCAACGGTCATGGAACAAATACCCATAGCCCTCGGTTACTACTCGCCGCGTGACCCGCTTTGCGCTGCGATCACATCGAAACCTGAATGAACGCAACAGCAATCCCGCAATTCTCCCCCCAAGCAACAACCCGTCACGGAAATAACACATGAGTGATTCAGTAGGTCAGTACCTCAACGAAATCGGCCTGGTGCCGCTGCTTACCGCAGCCGAAGAGCGCGAGCTCAGCCAGGTCATCGAGAAGGGCGTCGCCGCCCGAGCCCAAAAAGAAGAAGGCGAGCGAGGCCGTCCCCTCGATCGTGCGATTCGCGATGCCGACATGGCCAAGGATCGGTTCATCCGGGCCAACCTGCGGCTCGTCGTGAGCGTCGCCCGCCGCTACCCCTTGCCTCCAGGCATGGAGCTGCTCGACCTCATCCAGGAAGGCAACCTGGGCCTCGAGCACGCCGTCGACAAGTTCGACTGGCGCAAGGGCTTCAAGTTCTCCACGTACGCCACGTTCTGGATTCGGCAGGCCATCGGCCGAGCCCTCGATCAGAAGGCCAGCCTCGTTCGGCTCCCCGGAGACCGTTCCGCCAGCCTTCGAGCCGCCCTTCGTCAGGTTTCTGGCGATGGCGACGAGCTCGACGAGGAGCATGCACGGTTGCATCGCCTCACCACTCCAACCTCGCTCGACCGCACCATCGGTGACGACGACAGCAACGAGCTTGTCGACCTTCTCCCCGACTCCACGCCCGGCCCCGAGGCCGAAGTAATGGCCCGAGCCGAAGAAGAAATGGTCACCGCTCTGCTGGACGTGCTCGATGCTCGAGCCCGCTACGCAGTGGAGCAGCGCTTCGGCCTCCGTGATGGACGCAAGCGCTCCTACCGTGAGGTCGGCGAAGAACTGGGTGTCACGGCCGAAGCCGCACGTCGGCTGGTCAAGCGAGCGGTCAGCACCGTTCGTGACAGTGCCGGCGAGCGCATCGACGCCGCCTAAGACACATCAGCACAAGAACTCTTCTGGTTGGCCAGCCCTCGGGCTGGCCAATCGTCGTTTTCAGCCAGCCAGCCGGTGCTACGTGGCCCTGGGATTTGTCGACAGTCGAGGGTTCTGGTCGTTGGGGCTCGACGGGGTAGAGTCGGGGTTCGCAGCCTTGCTGCGTAAAGCGGCGAGCGGCTCGTCGAATGTGACCCGGCCGCAATAAAATTGCCTTTCCAACACCTGCATACAAGGCTAGAGCTATGACCTCACCGTGGACGCCACAGTCGTGGCGGAGTTTCCCTGCTGCACAACAACCCGAATGGCCCGATCCCGCCGCCCTCGACGGCGTCACCAAAACCCTGGCTAGCCTGCCGCCACTGGTCTTTGCCGGTGAAGCCCGGGATCTGCTTTCCGACCTCGGCAAGGTGGCCGCCGGCGAAGCTTTTCTGCTTCAGGCTGGCGACTGCGCCGAGTCCTTCGACGACTGCAACGCCAACATCATCCGGGACAAGCTCAAGATCATCCTGCAGATGGCCATTGTGCTCACCTACTCGACGGGTGTGCCGGTGATCAAGGTCGGGCGCATCGCCGGCCAATTCGCCAAGCCCCGCTCCTCGCCCACCGAAACCAAAGACGGCGAGGAGCTTCCGTCGTTCCGCGGTCACCTGGTAAACGAAAGCGACTTCTCCAGCACGGCTCGAGTCCCCGACCCGGAGCGGCTGCTCCGCGCCTACAACTCCTCGTCGGCCACCCTCAACCTGCTTCGCGCCTTCACCAAGGGCGGCTTTGCCGACCTCCATCAGGTGCAGCGGTGGAACCAGGAGTTCATCGCCGAGTCTGAGCCCGGCCAGCGCTACAACGAACTCGCCGACGGGATCGACAAGGCCCTTAGCTTCATCAAGACCATCGGGCTCGACGAGAACGAACCAGCCATCGGCCAGGTCGACTTCTTCACCAGCCACGAGGCGTTGGTGCTGCCGTACGAGGAAGCCCTCACCCGCGAAGACTCCCTCACCGGCGACTGGTACGACTGCTCGGCCCACCTGCTGTGGATCGGTGAACGCACCCGCCAGCTCGACGGCGCCCACGTAGAGTTCCTCCGCGGCGTCGCCAACCCACTCGGTTGCAAGCTTGGACCCACGGCCGCCGTCGAAGAGGCGTTAGCGCTATGTGAGGCGCTCAACCCCGACCGCATTCCCGGCCGACTCACCCTGATCACCCGTATGGGCGCTGACAACATCACCGAAGGACTGCGGCCGATCCTGCGGGCGGTCACCGACGCCGGCCACCCGGTCGTCTGGGTTTCTGACCCGATGCACGGCAATACCTTCACCTCGAAGGGCGGACGTAAGACCCGCCACCTCGACGATGTGATTCGTGAGATCACCGGCTTCTTTGCCGCCCACGAGGCCGAAGGCACCTGGCCCGGTGGAATCCATGTGGAACTCACGGGCGACGATGTCACCGAATGCCTCGGCGGCACCACCGCCATCGCCGATGAAGACCTCGAGCGCCGCTACGAAACCATCTGCGACCCCCGCCTCAACGGCCGCCAGTCGCTCGACCTCGCCTTCCGGGTCGCCGACCTCCTCACCGACTAGCCCGCCTTACCGACTAGCCGCCTAGCCCGTCGGGGATGACCTCGGCGGGAACCAAGCCCGCGCCCTGACGAAGATCGTCTCTTGTTAACCGCCGGCGAAGATCCTTGGTGCACAGCAACAGCTCATCGGGCACCTGACCAACAAGACGGGCCTCGGGTTTGCGTTCGTCGCCGTCCCAAGCACCCTCCACCTCGAAGAAGCCACCCTCGCCCAGCTCGCGGAGCGGGAGATGATCAGTAACCAGAGGCAGGTAACGCGGGCCGAAATAGGCACACCAGATGTCGCCGATAGGCAATCCATGGAACTCCTTGCCGAACGTCACGCCGGGGTTGGTGAGCTTGGCCTCCAGCGACGATCCCCGCCACGAGGCACCACGGGCCACCCCAACCGAGGCAAAGAACGCTCCAATGTCGGTGGCCACCGACGTAAAGAACTCCCGAAACGCAGACCTCTCCGCCTCATCGGCCACCACGTCGGACGAGACCGACAACGAAACCGTGCCAACCTTCGCGTCGGAGTCTTCGCCAAGCCCGCCGAGACGCACCGTCGACCCGCCGCTGAACGGCTTCTTTGCCGACCAGAACAACATCTCCGAAGATGACGTCCACGCCTCACAAAACCCGTCCACGCCGACATCGCCAACCTGGTTCGACAACGGCTCAACGTCACCGAACTTCACCGGTGCTCCGGCCGGAACAAACTCCTCAAGTCTGGTCACAAACCTTGACGCCACGTCCGGCGGACACTCCGACCGCAAAACACACCAGATGACATCCAACCGATTCACAACTACCTCCACAGCAAGACAGGTTGGACAAGTATGGCTCCCGCAGCGGCTGTCTCAAGCCACCGCCAGGTGGGCAGCCGGTATATCTACTGCCCGTAGTTCTCAACCAACGCGATCCCGTTCTCGGCCAAGAAGTCCCGCAGCGGCTGGGATGCTCGGCCATCGAGCACCCAGGTCATGTCCCACCCGGCCTCACTCCGAAGGGCAGCATCTTTGAGAATCTCCAGCCGGTTGGACTCGGTCAGGTACGTAACCTCGCCCATCTTGTGCTCGATGCCGATCTTGTTCTCCACATCGGCGATGTCGATTCGGCGCCCGGAATCGAAGTCGCCAGGAAGATCCTCAGCGTTGATCGGATGCTCGCGGTCGGGCATGTCCAACTCGCCCGCCACATCGTTCATCCGCTGATTCGCAGCCCGAGCCCGATCCTGGTTGGCGTCATAGACGTTGTCCCACTTTTCGCGATCCTCGGGTCCCCACTTGCGTTCACTTTCGGGGCGGGCGAGGTACTCCTCCCAACGAGCGTCGCGGTGGGCGTCGGTACCAGGAATGAGGCATTCCTGGTTGTGGACCAGAACGTCAGCCGTGCCGGTTGAAACAACAAAGTTGTTGTCGATCTCAACGTCGAGCTCCCAAACCAGCGTGCCCGTGGTATTCCACTTGTCGATCGAGGAGACCTCGACCACGCCGTCGGGGGTAAGCAGCAGATGTCCTGGCTCGAGGTCTTCGGCCTCGACCCATCCACCCTGGTCATCGACCCAGAACGGGTGATGGTCGGTGGCTACGACACCGGAACCATCCGCCAGGCCCACCCGAACCATGGCATCGGTATCCAGATGGGACCACTGCGCCAGCACCGCCCGCGCCGACCAAGATCGGCTCGTTGCGTCGTAGGCCAACACCTGATCGCCCGGACGCACCGCTTCGATCGCACGATGGTTTCCATCCGCAAGCCGTACCCGGGTACCCGTGGGGAAGCTGTCCCGGCACAGTGGCGAGGTGTCGCCGTCGAAGTTCTCCTGGCCGGCTCGAGAATTCGGATCATCGATCGACCTCTGGTCGTTACTCCCGTTGTTGTTGTCGTTGTCGTTGTTATCGCTGTCGTTGTTGTTGCCGTCTCGGTTCTTGCTTCGGTGAACGATGTCGTCGAGCCAGCTGGTGAACTTGGTCGCCAGCGTTCCGGTGAAGGCTTCGATCAAGAAGGTGCAGCCGACCTTGCCCACCCACTTGACCGGGTCCGACATCAGTAGGTCCCACTCGATGAAGCCCTTGAGCGCCTCCAGCGCAGCCCCATCGAGGTCCTCCATTGCCGCCTCGATGGCCTGACGCACCGAGCCGACCTTTTCTTCAATCCAGCCGACCGGATCGGTCACCAACTCCCAAGCTTCGGTGGCGATGCCGACGACCTCGCCGAACTTGTCGGCCACCGCTTCGCCACAGCCACGGGCCAGGTCCCAGAGCAACTCCACACCGGCGGAGATTTTGTCGACGGCCCAGTCGACGGCGTCGCGAGCACAGTCGCCCCACGACAGTGGGTTCAAGCCGCAGTCCCGACCATCGTCGTAGTCGCGATCGGCCGGCGGAGGCGCCTCCACCTCGCCGGAGGGGTCGACGCCAAAGGCCTGAACCTCGTCGACCCGTCGCTCGGCCTCGTACGGATCAGAAACAATCGTGGACGTGCGGGTCTCACCCGTGAGCGTTCCGGTGGCGGTCACCTCATATTCGACCCGCACCGTAAAGCCGACAGCCTCGGCCCACTCTTGGGGCACAAAGCCGCATGGCGCAGCATCGGAGAAGTCGGCACCGATTCCTTCCGGAGCCAGTTCGCCCGGCGTATCTTCGCAACGGCCGGAAGAGGTGCCGAAGGTCCACAGCACCGCCTTCGGTGTCGTGTGGACGGTGACGTCAGCGCCCTCACTCCCGCCTGGAGTAGGTGCCTTCCGGTTCCAATCGTCCTCATCGACCTTGATCCAGGTCTCCAACCCCACGTAGTAGGGCCGACCCGCCTCGGTCTGGCCGGCGACCTCCGGCGTGGTCCAAACCTTCGGGGCGCCGAAGGTGCTCGACATAGCCTGATCCAACAGCGCGCCCTCGGCGGCGATCGACTCGCCGCGAAGCTGCTGCACCGGCGAACCACCCGGTGCCGTCGAATAGGTCCCGTCCCAGTCGACACACAGCGACAGCACCCACTCATGGCTGTCCTCAAGCGGATGAAGATCCCGATACGGCGGATCCAACTGTTCCAGGGCCTGCTCGTCGGCGTCGCCGTTGCCGTTGGTTCGGTACTCGCGGTAGTCCTCACCCTCGGCGCAGAGGCCGATGGCCAGGGCGCCGCGCGGCGAAAAGTCGGCCGTTATCCCGCTCGTACCCGCAGAGACTCGGGGCACAAAAGGCAACAGCCCGCCCACCAACGAGACGGCGATCGCACAGACCGCGGCCAACATCAACAGCCGGCGCCTCGCCCTCGCTCGCCTCATTCCCCGCATCACCACAACCACACAACCGTTCCCGCCTCAGTTGCCCACACCCTCCGCCAGGGCATGGGACCGACCCCCGCCACCCAAGGCCACGGAACGCCAGTCCATATCAACGATGACAACCCAACCCGCCATCGACAAGGGTCCGATCGGACCTATGACTTCTCACTTGGCTGCGGCCAGACGAGTGGTCGGTTTGACGGCGATGGGCCGGGAGACCGACCATTGGCGGGTGACCGAAACCGAGACGAGGAACACTGCGACCTGGGGTGGTGGCGACGGCATCCCCACCCGGTTCCTGGTCTACGGCATGATGCGCGAAGACGGCCGCCTCCGAACCGCCGACCTCTTTCCGGTCGCCGATGCCTGCGGGCTCACCCGCGACCAGGTGCGATCCTGTTTGCGCCGCCTGGTCGACGACGGACACTTCACCAAAGTGGGTCAGGGTCGCGACACCGAGTACCGACCCGACGGAAGCGGGCTGGCACCCATCAGCGAAGCGATGGACCGCTACCAGCTCTCAGCGCAACAAGACGCCGCCGGTGCCGGCTGGGACCGCGACTGGCACCTGATCGGATTCGCCATACCTGAAGCCCAACGCACCGCTCGGGGGGCCTTTCGAGAATGGCTGCTTCGACGGGGCGCGGCGCCGATCCAGGGCGGCCTCTACGTTTCGCCCCATCCTTGGGAGAACGAGGTGCGACGGGCGGCCACCGAGTTCGGACTGGCCGAGTACCTGGTGTGTGCCACCAGCGACAACCTCGAAGTTGGCGGGGTAACCGACCCGCGTACCCTGGCCGCCACCCTCTGGCCACTGGAAGAAATCGCCAGCCGATATCAGAGCTTCATCGACCGGTTCGCCGCCGTGCCCGACGCCCTGCGGGGTATGGACGAACGCCAGGAGACCCTAACCGACAGCGAGTTTCTCGCCGGCGCCTTCGCCATGCTGGTGGAACTCTACGACTGCCAGAACGGCGACCCGCTCCTACCCCCAGAACTCGTGGGGGCGAACTGGCCGGGACGCCAAGCCCGCGCCCTGGCCGCCGAGTGCCGCAAGATGGGCCTCGACCGCCGAGAGAATCCAAGCTCACCGGTCCCGTTCCCCGCCATCGACCGGCTCGACCTCGGCCTTCTCTAACCCCGGGCTTCTCTAACCCACGGGCTGCTCTACCCCACCGAGGCTGCCAAGCTCCGACAGGCTTACTGCGTGCGGCTCCGGCTCAAACCAGGTGATCGATGAACTTTTCGAGCTGGCGCAGGTTGCGACACTCGAACACGCCGTCGCAGTAGTTGGCGTACTCCCCCACGATCGAGTCGCCGGTGTCCCAGTAGCTTTTGGGTTCCGGGTTCAACCAGAACAGGTTCCGGGCCTTCTTCTGGGCTTCCTTGATGATCCACGACTGCGACGCGTGATAGTTGTTGCGGGCGTCACCCAACACGATCACCGACGTCTTGGCGGTGATGTCGTTGGCAAACCGTTCCTGGAACACTTCGAAGGCGTGGCCGTAGTCGGAGTGGCCATCAACCCACACCACATCGGCTTCGGTGTTCACCCGGTGCACCGCCTTGGTGATGTCCTCGACACCCTCGAAGTAGCTGGTGACCTCATCGAGACCATCGATAAACACAAAGGCCCGAACCTTCGAGAACTGGCCTGAAATGGCGTACACCAGGTGCAGGGTGAAACGGGCGAACGCAGCCACCGAACCGGAGATGTCGGCAATCACCATGATCTCAGGCTTTGACGGCCGCGGGTACTTGAACTGGGGGTCGGCGGGCACGCCGCCATAACTCAGTGACTCGCGCATCGTGGCCCGGAAATCGAGCGGACCCTTGCGACCATGACGGCGCTTGCGGGCTAACCGCACCGCCAACTTGCGAGCAAGCGGTTGCAGGGCCTTACGCATGGCCAACAGCTCCTCGCGGCTGGCGTGCATGAAGTCGACGTCTTCGGGCAGAGGCTTGCGCAACGTCTTGGCCATGGCCTCAACACCACGGTCGGCCACCAACCGGCGTCGAATCTCCGCTTCGATCTCCTTCTTCAAGCGATCGATGCGGGTCTCGTACTCGTCCTTTTCAAGTCGCTCCTCGAACGGGCTCAACCCCTCGGGAGCCTCGTCGCGGGCGCTTTCCATCAACCGATCCATCACGCCGTCGAGATCAAGGTTGCGCAGCGTGCGGTACAGGTAATAGGTGCCGCCGACCGGACGGCCGGGCTCCATCCCCGCATACTGCTTCACGGCCTGGCGAGCCAACGCCCGCATCAACCCCTCGTTGCCCTTGGCCAGCGCCTGGTAGAGCATCTCGGCCATCTCTTCGGGCGTCATACCCTGGCCGCCGCCCATACCCTGACCGTCGCCATCACCCTGGCCCTGGCCCTGGCCGCCTTCCTCATCATCGTCCTCGGGCGGACCGAGTTCGGAGTCGTCGACGATCTGGTATTCCTTGCCCCGCATCGAGAAGTAGACCTCGAAGACGGTTTCGAAGGCTCGCCAATGGGCGGTGTTCTTCACCAGGGTTGCCGCCAACGCGTACTTAAAGCCTTCGCGGTCCTCAAGCGGCACATGGGTAATCGCTTCCATGGCGTCGAGGTTCTCGGTGAGGCTCACCGGTAGGCCGGCGTTGCGCAGCTCCTGAATAAACCCGGCCAGCAGGTCGAGCATCGGCCGTTGGGCCCCAAGCTCGTCCGGCAATGCCGCATCAGTGTCCGTGTTGGTCACTTCGATCACACCCATCGACCCATAGAGGGCTCGGTTTATGGCTTGGTCGACCGGGAGCTGATCGTCGGGTTGCCCCACCACCGGCTCCGATCCTCGGACGGTTACTACTTGGCATCCTTCGCCGCGGCGGCGAAGGACTTGTCATCGGCGGCAAACTCTCGCACCGCCTTTTCGATATCGCTGCGGTACTTCAACAGGATGTTTACGGTTTCGGTCGCTTCCTCGACCCCGACATGCTCGATGCCCAACAGCACCAGCGTGCGGGCCCAATCGATGGTCTCCGACACCGACGGAGCCTTCTTTAGTTCGAGCTGGCGGATCGAGCGCACGATCCGGGCGACCTGGTCGGCCAGGTTCTCGCTGATCTCGGGGACCTTGGTGAGAACGATTTCCTTCTCGCGATCCATATCCGGATAGTCGAGATGCAGGAAGAGACAGCGCCGCTTCAACGCTTCGGAAAGCTCACGGGTGTTGTTCGAGGTGAGGAAGACCAGCGGAACCTGCCGGGCCTCAACCGTGCCGAGCTCGGGCACCGACACCTGGTAGTCGCTGAGGATTTCGAGCAGAAGGGCTTCGGTCTCCACCTCGACGCGGTCGACCTCGTCGATCAGCAGCACCACCGGATCTTCGGCCCGAATCGCCTCAAGCAGCGGTCGGGTGAGCAGGAACTCCTCGGAGAAGATGTCGTCTTCAAGCTCGGACCAGCTTGAGGTTCCCGACTCGATGTTTCCCTCGGCCTGGATCCGCAGCAACTGCTTCTTGTAGTTCCACTCATACAGCGCCTTGGACTCGTCCAGACCCTCATAACACTGGAGCCGAATCAGGCGGCTGTTGGTGAGTTCGGCCACACTCTTGGCCAGCTGGGTCTTGCCGGTACCGGCCGGGCCCTCCACCAGGATCGGCTTCTGGAGCCGGTCACCGAGATACACCACCCCGGCAATACCTTCATCGGACAGATAGTCG
This sequence comes from uncultured Acidimicrobiales bacterium, assembly GCA_937925845.1. Lineage (GTDB taxonomy): Bacteria > Actinomycetota > Acidimicrobiia > Acidimicrobiales > CALAML01 > CALAML01. Next base: position 9,597 of record CALAML010000063.1, read on the forward strand.
ACCTTGCCGAGTCCTTCCCGGACTTGGGGAATGGACTCAAAACGGTGCTCCACGTGGCTGGCTCCTCGCCGGGTGGTGGGGGTAGGTGATGGGTCTCTGGGCAGAGAACACTCACCCCCCAAGCTAGCCGCGGGTTTTGTCACACGCGCAGTCAGTTTCTCCGCGGCCGCCAGTTTCTGAGGATCCTGACCGGGGTCAACCTCGAGTCTGGCCGTCGCCCCGCACCACGTATTTGGCGGTGGTGAGCTCCCGCAGGCCCATCGGCCCCCGAGCGTGCAGCTTCTGGGTCGAGATGCCGATCTCGGCACCAAAGCCAAACTCTTCGCCATCCACAAAGCGGGTCGAAGCGTTCACCAGCACCGCCGCGGCATCGACCTCGGTGCAGAACCGGTCGGCAGCGACCAGATCGTTGGTGACGATCGCTTCCGAGTGACCGCTGGTGTTGGCTTGAACATGGGCGATGGCGGCGTCGAGATCATCGACCACGGCGATCGAGATCTTCATGTCGAGGAACTCGGTAGCGAAATCCTCGGCGGTGGCCGGCTCGGCCCGATCGATGGCGGCGCAGACCCGCTCGTCGCCCACGATGTCGACCCCTTCCAGGGCAGCCTCGATCTGAGGGAGGAACTCCCCGGCCACCGCAGCATGCACCACCAGCGACTCCGCGGCGTTACACACCGAGGTGCGCTGCGTCTTGGCGTTCACGACGATGTCGCGGGCCATGGCCAGATCGGCGGCCTTGTCGACCACCACATGGCAGTTGCCGTCGCCGTCGATCACAAACGGAACGGTGGCGTTCTCCAAAATCGAAGCGATCAGCGATGGTCCACCACGGGGGATCAACACGTCGATGGATTCTCGCTGCTGCATGAACTCAACGGCGGCTTCGCGGCTGACATCCTCCACCAGCACCACACAGTCGGCGGGCAAGCCAACCTTGGTCGCAGCCTCACGCAACACCGCAGCGATGGCGATGTTGGACCGGATGGCGCCCGACGAGCCCCGAAGAAAGGCGGCGTTGCCCGACTTGAGACACAACGCGGCGGCGTCGCTGGTGACGTTGGGCCGGTTCTCATAGATGATGGCGACCACGCCCAACGGCACCCGGACCCGACTGATGCGAAGCCCGTTGGGCCGTACCCAACCGTCGAGCACCTCCCCGACCGGATCGGCCAGGGCTGCGACCTGGCGGAGCCCCGAGGCCATGCCCTCGATCTTGGCTGGGGTCAGGCGCAACCGATCGACGACGGTGGCGGTAGCCCCATCGGCCTCGGCGGCAGCAACATCGGCGGCGTTGGCTTCAAGGATCGCATCCTGACCGGCGACCAGAAGGTCGGCCGCAGCCAACAGCGCGGCGTCTTTGGTATCGGTGCTGGCCGTGGCCAGCGATCGTGAAGCGGCTTTGACCCGCTGGCCCAATTCGGCAATCGATGCGCTCATCCCCGCAGTTTAGTCGCAGCCGAGAATCCTCCGGCAGAGCGGACCGGATCTGGCGGATCAGACCGCGTCAGGCCGGATCAGGCATCGTCTCCTTGGGCTCGACGGTTGGCCCGGATCTCCTGAGCCTTTCGCAGCGGCCCCGTCGCCCGCCAACTCACCGAGGCCCGCATCGCCTCCAGTTCGTGGCGCAGCTCGGCAATCTCGGCGAGATAGCGCTCGTTGGCGTGCAGGGCCGCAGGTAGTTCGTACGGATCATCCGACGGTGCCGCGATTTCGTCGACGGTGTAGGGCCCGGGGATCTTGCGCATCAGCACCCACCCGTGACCGGTCGGCTTGCGGGGTTCCGGGCGAATACCGAACCCCCACGGCCGCAGCCGCACGATTTCGAAGGCCCGACCCCAGTGCTCCCGAATCCACCAGGCGCTGTGAATCACGTCGGGCCCCGGATCCCACGGGCGGGCATAGCCGACAAAGGTCTGGCCGAACTTGGCCGCCGACCACTTCTCCTTGGCCACCTGGTCGCTCATGCCCGGTCCGAGGAACGTGGCCAGCAGGTAGCCACCGTCGGCCAGAACCCGGTGCAGCTCCAACAGCCAGTCATAGGAATGGTCGGTGAGGTGGGTGAAGACCGATAGGGCATAGGCGAAGTCGATCGAGCCGTCTTCCAGCTTGAGCGGCGGCGCGTGTTCGTTGTCGAAGGCCCGGAAGGGAGTCAGGTTGTTGTTCACCCACTCCACGCTGGTGGCGTCGATGTCGCAACCCAGGTAGGCCTCGGCCCGCTCGGCCTCAGCACCCATGTGGCGCATCACCCGACCCGACCCACAACCGAAATCAAGCACCCGCTTACCGTCCCAGTCCCAATCCGGCGCATGGCTCAGCGCATGGAGAATCGATCGACGACTGGCCCGGCCAAGGTTCCGATAGCCGGCGACAACATCTTCGGTGCCGACCAGACCAACCCGCTGCATCAGGTTCTCCGAGGGAACCGGAAACGCGGCGTCGGTCTCAGCTCCGGTTCTCCCCGCACCGGTTCTCGCAGGATTCGGTGCAGCCCCGTTGGGTTCAACAGGCTTGCTGGACATGGTGAAGCGCCCCTTTGGCCAAAGACTCCCTGCTGACAGTAGGCGACAACGCCGACCGGATGGCGACGCCGCCCTCCGGTTCGCCACCGCGGGCGCGCGCCGTCGCACAGTGGACTCCGACGAGGTCGCCGTGGCAGTAGAGTCGACAGAGTGAGTGCTGCCATGGACAAGGGACTAAACACCGCCGTTGAGCGGTTCATCGACACACTGACCCCGCTGGTCGAAGACCTCGCGGGCGACGTGCTGAAGCGCACCCCCAAATTGCTTCGAGACGATGTCACGGTGGAGGCCTACAACCTGTCGGTGGCCTTCATCGATGCCGACGGCCGCCATACCGATGACGAGTTGTACGCGCTGGTGGCCAGCTTCGGAGGCCGCCTCCCCACCCACTTGGCCTTCGCCTCTCCCGACAAAATCCGCACCGCCGGACTACTGACCGGCAAGCGGGCCTGGCTCGATGAGCCATCGGTGCTATTCGACATCCTGGTGAAGGCCGACGCTAAAGGCGACACCGAGTACGCCAAGACCTACTACGAGCGGGCCATGTTGATCGCCCACACCGTCGCCTCGCTCGACTCGGTCACCTCCCAGGCCGAGCTCAACGCCATCGACCACTTCCGCACCATGGTGTTGGGTCAGATCAACAACATCGAGGCAGCCAAGGCACCAAAGAAGCCGGTGGCGGCCAAGGGCACTGGCGGTGGCCCAGAGAAGGATGGCGATACCGAAGACGATGCCGCGGGCCCGCCGCGAAAGGAAGACCTGCCTCCGGCCCGACCGGTAGCGGAGCTGCTGGCCGAACTGGACAAGCTGGTGGGCCTCGAAGCGGTCAAGGCCGAGGTTCGGCTCGTTGCCGACCTGCTACAGGTGCAGAAGCTGCGATCCGAGCGTGGCTTGAAGGTGGCTGACTCGAGTCGCCACCTGGTGTTCACCGGCAACCCAGGCACCGGTAAGACCACCGTCGCCCGCCTCCTCGCTGAAATCTACCGAAGCCTCGAAGTGGTCGAGTTGGGACACCTGGTGGAGACCGACCGCTCGGCGCTGGTGGCCGGCTTTGTCGGCCAAACCGCCACCAAGGTGGTCGAAACCTTCGACCGGGCCGACCAGGGCGTGCTGTTGATCGACGAGGCCTACTCGCTGGTACGAGGCGGCGAAAAAGACTTCGGCCGCGAGGCTATCGACACCATCGTGAAGCTGGTGGAAGACCGCCGCGACCGGGTCGTGGTGATCGCCGCCGGCTACCCCGACGAAATGGCCGACTTCATCGACGCCAACCCCGGCCTGAAGTCCCGCTTCCCCAAGACGATCCACTTCCCCGACTACGACACCGACGAGCTGCTCAAGATCTTTAACCTGATCGCCGATGGCAACGCCTACTCGCTCGGCCCCGGCGCCGAGGACGACCTGGCCTGGTGGCTCGACAGCCAGCCTCGCACCAAAGGCTTTGGCAACGGTCGCCTGGCCCGCAACCTCTTCGAGGCCATGGTGGCCGAACAGGCGGGACGGGTCGTGGCCATCGACGACATCACCGACGAGCAACTGGTCACCCTCACCGCAGAAGATCTACCGCCGATCGACATCCTCGACCCGAACGCGGTAGCGACCAAGCCCCAACCCGAGGAAGACGAAGCCGACGAAGATGAGGCCGCGGCCGACCCGGGCGACGCTGAATCGAACCAGGCCGAATCGAACCAGGCCTCGGACCAGGCTGAATCGGATCAGGCCGCCCCCGCTGCTGGCACCGACTCGAAGTCGTCAGACTCCGACGCCGCCGACGCCGATTCGTCGGCATCAGCCGATTCCGCTTCGGAGTCGTCGAGCTCAGTCAACGATGAGGAAGCCGACTAGTGGCGGTCATCGTTGTCGCCTTGCTGATCCTCTTACTGGTCGGGCTGGCTGTCGGAGGCGTCGCCGCCCTGCGCTCCAGCGTGGGCGACCCGGAGCCACTCGGGCAGGGAGCAAAGGGCGCACTCGGGGCCAAAGCCCGCGAGATCGACCCGTTTGCCGTCGGCGAGCCCTGGCGACAGTTCGTGTCGAAAGCCACTCGGGCCCGGACCGACTTTGCCCAAGCGGTCGGCAACGTCGAAGCGGGCCCCAAACGCGACCGGCTCACCTCGATCGGGCAGCGCATCGATTTGGCGGTTGACGACGTGTGGAGCGTGGCCCGCGACGGCCACGAGCTGTCGAAGGGCCGCAGCCGAATCAACCTTGGCGAAACCCGCCAGCGGCTCGGCGCCGTTACCGGCGACGACGAGACTGCCAAGGCAACGCGCGATGCCCTCCAAAGCCAGATCGACTCTGCGGAACGGATCAACGCCGGAATCGACCAGACCGAACGGCGTCTCGAGCTCCTCATCGCCCGTCTTGATGAATCGGTGGCCCGGGCCGCCGAGCTGAGCGCCACCAGCTCCGACCCCGAAGCCATCAGCCGACTCGATACCGACATGACCGACCTGGTTGACGACCTCGAGGCACTGCGCCAAGCGGTGGCCGAAACCGACCACCTCGGCGAACTCGGCGAACTCGATTCGGGCCCTTCATCTGAGACTGGAAGTGCCGACACGGGACCAACCACATTCGGCGGCGAGACCGGCACCCCAGCAACCGGCTGAAGCGCGCCACTGTCTCGCCGTACCCCTCTTTCTTCCTGCCCGGCCGACCCCTCCTCCCAACCCGCTCCGATTGCCGCCCACCCGTGACCTCAACCCGATGAACGCCAAGCCCTCCGCCAAACTGCTGCAAAGCAGCGCGCTGGTCGGTATCGGCACCGGGCTGAGCCGTATCACCGGCATGCTTCGGGTCGTGGCGCTGGCTTACGCCCTGGGGCAAACCCTGCTCACCGACGCCTACAACCTGGCCAACACCGCACCCAACGTGATCTACGAGTTGATCGTCGGCGGCATCCTTACGGCCACGCTCATCCCCACGTTTGTTGACGCCTTCGACCGCAAAGACCACGACGCCATCAACGCCGTCACCTCCGTAGCCGTGGTGGCGCTGCTGGCAATCACCGCCATTGCCATCGTGGCCGCACCCGTCGTGATCTGGCTCTACACCGTGTCGAAGGACACCGGCAAGGCCGACCAGGTGGCGGTAGCGGTACCGCTGCTTCGACTGTTCTTTCCTCAGATCCTCTTCTACGGACTCACGACCGTGGCCACCTCCCTGTTGAACGCCCGGCGCAGCTTCGCTGCGCCCGCCTTCGCCCCGGTGCTCAACAACCTGTTGGTCTGCGCCATGTTCCTGTCGATCCCCACCTTCTTTCCCCGCCCCGGAGGGGAAACCCCCGACATCGGGTTCGCCCGGGACAACCTCGGCTTCCTGGCCTTTCTGGGTATCGGCACCACGGCTGGTATTGCCCTCATGACGCTGGTGCTCTGGCCGGCGATGCGCCGAGCGGAGATCAAGATCAAGTGGAACTTCGACCTGCACCACCCGGCGGTGCGAGGGTTGGCCAGCCTCACCGGCTGGACCATCGGCTTTGTGATCGCCAACCAGGTGGCCTTCTTTGTGGTTCGTGCCCTGGCCAACGGCGGCAACGACGGCGACGTCAGCGCCTACGAGAACGCGTACATCTTCTTCCAGCTTCCCCATGGCCTGCTGGCGGTGTCGCTGATCACCACGTTCCTACCCGGCCTGGCCGCGCTCGGCTCCAAGAACGATCTCGACGGCTACCGGAACCGCTTCAACCAGGGCCTGCGGCTGGTGGTGCTGGTGGTGTTGCCGGCCGCCGTGGGCTACGTGCTGATCGCCCGCCCACTGATCTCAATCCTGCTCGAGCGGGGCCAGTTCACCGCCGACGATTCGATCCTGACCGCAGGGCTGCTGCAGTGGATGGCGGTCGGTTTGGTCGGCTATTCGGTCTATGTCTATGTGATCCGAGGCTTCTACGCCCTCAAAGACACCAAAACCACCTTCTTGCTGGCGGTGCTACAGAACCTGACCAACATCGTGACCGCCTTTGTGCTCACCGACCTCTACGGCATCAAGGGACTGGCCGCCTCGTTCTCGATCTCCTATGTGGTTGGGGCCATCGGCGGGCTGGCGCTGCTGCGGCAACGGGTTGGCGGCCTCGACGTGTCGACCACTCTGGCCCAGGTGGCCCGCATGGCGGTGGCAGCAACGCTGATGGGTGTTGCGGTCTGGGGGGTCACCCAGGTAGTGGGAGGAAATCAGGGCGCCGGCGCGGTGCTGCGAACCGTGCTCGGAGTGGTCACGGGAGCGGTGGTGTACCTACTGGGACTGCTGGTGTTGCGGGTCGGCGAACTCGACGACCTCCGCCAACGGCTTCCCGGTCGAAGCAAAGCCGCATAAGGCCGGCGGTACCAACGAGCCAGTGGGGCCAAGCCAGCTAGACCAAGCCGGACGGGCCAACACCGTTCGTAGCCGTAGAGTCCGAAGCCCGTTCGCTCGATCGGGGGAAGCTGATCCCCCGTCAGATTGACGCCAACACCGGCGCGAGGCGGCTAGGGTGAAACCATGATTCAGGCATTGAAGCGCTGGTGGAACTACCTCGGAGCCAAGCTCGGTGGCGAGCTGGAAAGTCGAGCCGACCCAAAGGTTCAGCTCGAACAGGCCATCAACGAGGCCCAAGACCAACATCGTCGACTCAAAGAGCAGGCAGCCAACGTCATCGCCAACCAAAAACAGACCGAGATGCGTCTGAACCGGGCGATGGAAGAGTTGGAAAAGATCAACCGCAACGCCCGCCAAGCGGTACTGATGGCCGACGAAGCAGCGAAGAAGGGCGACGAGGCCAAAGTCCTCGAGCTCACCTCGGCTGCGGAAGCGTTCGCCAACCGCCTCGTGGGCATCGAGCAGGAAGTTGAGGACCTCAAGGCCCTTCACCTGCAATCAACTCAGGCCTCCGACCAGGCCAAGAGCGCGGTGGCCACCAACTCAAGTCTGCTGCAGAAAAAGCTCAGCGAGAAGCGTGAGCTGCTGAACCAGCTCGACCAGGCTGAGATGCAGGAGCAGATGAACACGGCGATGGCCTCGCTGACCGAATCGGTCGGTGCCGACGTCCCGTCGCTCGACCAGGTCCGCGAGAAGATCGAAAGCCGCTACGCCAAGGCCAAGGGTTCGGCCGAACTCGAAGCCAACTCGGTCGAGGGACGTATGCTCGAAGTGGAGCAGGCCGCCATGAACACCGAAGCCCAGGCCCGTCTGTCGGAGATCCGCAGCCAGCTCGGCCTCGAAAGCCCGACCGCCGAAGTCGAAGCACCAGCGGTCGAAGACACCGTCGCCGAAACCGCCACCGGCACCGCCGAGCCCAGCGCCGGCTAGAAGACCCGGGCCGTCACCGCGGCACAAAAAGTCGAGCGATTCCCGGCGCCTGGCGCCGGGAATCTGCCGTTTTGGAAACCAATGCCAAGCCGATGTCCGGTTCCGGCCAAGCCCAACCCCAACCCAACTCAGGACAGGGTGGGGTTGGTGCCCGGGTTAGTCGGGAACCTAGTTAGGGGAGGACTACGAGTTCGTCCCGGTTGATCACTTCGGAACTGGCTGGTGTTCCGTTTTCCTGGGACCTTCGGCCGGCGGCGGAAGCGATGGCCTCTGCGCTGTAGCGGACCAAGCCTTTGGCGAAGACCTCGCCGTCGGGACCGGCGACTTCGACGGCGGCGCCAGCGGGGAACGTTCCCTCCACCCCGGTCACCCCAACCGCCAACAGGGAGCGGGACCCGTCCCGCAGTGCATCCACGGCCCCGGCATCCACCACCACCTGACCCTCGGAGCGAACGGCGAAGGCGATCCACAGCTTTCGCGCGCCGAGCTGACGGGGCCGAGGCTGCACCACCGTTCCCGTTCCCGGCTCGCCGGCCAACGACGCATCGAGGTGTTCCACCTTGTCGGCGGCGGCGATCACCGTCCGCACGCCAGCCCAGGTCGCCATCTTGGCCGCCGACAACTTCGAGGCCATGCCACCACTCCCCCGCGCCGAACCGGCTCCACCGGCGAGATCCTCCAACTCCCGATCGATCTCCAGTACCTCAGAAATCAGGGATGCCGAAGCGTCGGTTCGGGGGTCACCGGTGAGCAGGCCTTCGGTGTCGGTGAGCAGCACCAGCACATCGGCACCGATCAACTGGGCCACCAGCGCCGCGATCCGATCGTTGTCGCCGAACCGGATGGCATCGTCGGCCACCGCGTCGTTCTCGTTGATGATCGGGACCACCCGCATCGCCAACAGGCTCTCCAGCGTGGCCCGGGCATGGAGATACTGTTTGCGCTCAAAGAAGTCCCCCGGCGACAACAACACCTGCCCGGAGACCAGCCCCGAGGCGGCAAAGGCATCGTCGTAGGTACGCATCAACCGGGACTGTCCGACAGCGGAGAGTGCTTGCAGCTTCACCGCTTCAGTTGGGCGTTCGGTGAGCCCGACCGCAGCCACACCAGCAGAAATCGCGCCGGAAGAAACCACCAACACCTCATGGCCGCTGTCACGCCACCGTTGCACCTGAGCTACCAGCCGCTCGAGCATGTCGTGTTTGATCTCGCCGGTACCGCTGGTGATAGACGACGATCCGACCTTTACGACCAGGCGCATGCTCAGCTCCCGGCCATCGGGTCGCGGCGGCTGCCGGGATTGGTCTCCCACACCACTTCATCGTCGGTGTATTCAAAGGTCAGCTTGCCGATATGCACCGTGTCGCCGGGGCGGACACCGGCGCGGGCCAGAGAACGATCGACCCCGAGCTTCTTAAGCCGACCCTGAGCGTAAGCCAGAGCATCGGGGTCGGTGAGATCCGACAGCGCCACCGCCCGGTGGGCCTCCCGACCGTGTACTTCAAACTCGCGATGGCCAACCTCTTCCACCCGAATCCCTTCAGGGACCGGACGGTGAACGGCAAAACCATCGGTGACCGGGGCCTCGGCCCGAGCCTGGCGTACCGCCTCGCTCATCAGGCCGGTCAGTTCCGCCACACCCTGTCGGGTCACCGACACGATACGCAGCCCCTCAAAATCGTCGGCACCATCCGGACCGGCCAGATCGGCCCTCGACCCCAGGATGATCCGGGGCCGTTCAGCCAACTCGGGCCGATAGGCCTCAAGCTCACCCAGCAGCACTTCAACCTGCTCGGCTGGCGACCGCTCCGACATCTCGGCCAGGTCAACAAGAATCACCAACACCCGAGCCCGCTCGATGTGGCGCAGGAACTGATGGCCCAGGCCCCGGCCGTCGGCCGCACCCTCGATCAACCCGGGGATATCGGCAACCACAAACTCATTGTCGTCGAGGCGAACCACACCCAGGTTGGGCACCAGGGTGGTGAAGGGATAGTCGGCCACCTTCGGCTTTGCCGCGGAGATCACCGAGATCAGCGTGGACTTCCCGGCGTTGGGGAAACCGACCAGGGCGACATCGGCCATTAGCTTGAGCTCGAGGGTGAGCCACCGGGCCTCCCCCACCTCGCCCTGCTCGGCGAACGCCGGGGCCCGCATCTTGTTGGCCAGGAATCGGGCGTTGCCCCGACCGCCCCGACCCCCTTCGGCGGCCAGCCAGCGATCGCCGTCGCTGATCAGATCGGCAATAACGGTTTCAGAGTTGTGGTCGAGGACCACGGTGCCCACCGGTACCCGAATCTCAAAATCGGAACCGGTGCGGCCATGCTGTTTCTTCCCCCGACCGTGGGTGCCGCTGTCGGCCTTGCGGTGGGGATGGTCTCGAAACGACAACAACGAGGCCACGTTGCGATCAGCTACGAGCCAAACGTCGCCGCCCTTCCCGCCATCGCCACCATCGGGGCCGCCACGCGACACGTGGGCCTCCCGACGAAATGAGACACAGCCTGCTCCACCATCACCACCGGTGACGTGGAGGTTGCAGTTGTCGACGAAGGCGGACACCAGCTTGGTTGGTTTGCGCCGAACCGATGCCGTTTCCGGCCCGGTGGGCGCCGAAACCTATTCGGCGGGAATGATGTCGACGAGCTTGCGGCCCTTGCGGGAACCGAACTTCACCGTGCCGGGAGCAAGGGCAAAGAGGGTGTCATCGCCGCCCTTGCCAACGTTTTGGCCCGGGTGGACGCGGGTTCCGCGCTGGCGCACGAGGATGGCGCCGGTATGCACCACACCACCGTCGAACACCTTCACGCCGAGGCGCTTGGCGTTGGAATCACGACCGTTGCGGGTTGAACCGCCACCTTTCGTCTTTGACATGGTGAGCTCCTAACCCGAAATTCCGGTGATCTCGATGGTGGAATACCGCTGACGGTGGCCCCACCGACGCCGGTTGTTGGTTTTGTTCTTGTAGGTGAAGCCGATGATCTTCGGGCCGGTGGTTTCGTCAACCACTCGAGCCGAAACCGAGGCCCCCGACAACTGGTCGGGCGTCGAGCGCACATCGGCACCGTCGACGATCATCACGGGACGGAGGTCAAGCTCGCTGCCAGCCTCACCAACCAACTCCACTTCGAGCTGTTGGCCTTCTTCAACCCGGTACTGCTTGCCACCGGTGGCGATCACTGCATACATAGCCCTCCACCCTAGCAACACCAGCCCCGAAACCATCAAGATTTGTGACGCCCCGCACCGTGTTTTTAGCGCGCCAGGCGTCACAGATCTTGAGCCAGGAAGCAGATGCGAGACTTGGCCTGGGTTTGGGCTGGAGTATTGAGGGTTGGCCTACTTGGCTTTGGCTTTGGCTTTGGCTTCGCTGGCGATGGGAGCTGCGCCTTCTTCGAGCAGTTCGGCGTTGAGCACCACTCCTCGTCCTTCGCACTCGTCGCAATGGTGTGACAGCGACTCCACCAGACCTTCGCCGATCCGCTTGCGGGTCATCTCCACCAGACCCAATTCGGAGATGTCGAACACCTGGGTACGCGTCTTGTCACGGGCCAGCGCCTCGCGGAAGGTCTTGATCACCGACTCGCGGTTCTTCTTGACCTCCATATCGATGAAGTCGATCACGATGATGCCGCCGATATCACGCAGCCGCAGCTGGCGGGCGATCTCGGTGGCCGCCTCCAGGTTGTTCCGGTAGACGGTCTCTTCGAGGCTCGACTTGCCGACGTTCTTGCCGGTGTTGACGTCGATCACTGTTAGCGCTTCGGTGCCTTCGATGATCAGTGAACCGCCCGACGGCAGCCACACCTTTCGGTCGACGGCCCGCATCAGCTGTTCATGCACGTGGTGCTGTTCGAACAACGGCAGGGACTCGGTCGACTCATCGAAGTACTGGATGCGCTCGGCGAGGGCCGGCATCACACTCTCGACGTAGCCCTTCATCTCCTCGTAGAGCTCCCGGTCGTCGATCACGACAGCCCGGTAATCCTTGTTGAACTCTTCGCGGATAACCCGCAGCGCCATATCGGGCTCGCGGTAGAGGAGGCTGCCGCCCTTCGAGCGACCAGCCAGGCTCTTGATCTGTTCCCACTGCTCGACCAGGCGAAGCACATCTCGCTGGATCTCATCGGCGGTAACACCCTCGGCCGCGGTGCGCACGATCACCCCGTGCTCCGGCGGCTTCACCTCATCAAGCACGTTGCGGAGACGCTTGCGCTCCTCATCGGCGAGGCGCTTGGAAATGCCGTAGGTCGAGCTGTTGGGGATCAAGACCACAAACCGGCCCGGCAGCGACACTTCCTGTGTCAGCCGGGCGCCCTTGTGAGCGATCGGGTTCTTGGTGACCTGACACACGATGTTCTGGCGCGCCTTAAGAATCTGTTCGATTCTCGGCTCGCCCTTTTGGTCGATATCGGCAGGGTCGTACTGCACATCGCCGCGGTAGAGCACCGCGTTTTTGGGCGTACCGATATCAACAAAAGCCGCCTCCATGCCGGGCAGGACGTTCTGCACCCGGCCGAGGTAAATGTTGCCGTGGATCTGGGTGACGTCATCGGAGGGACGCGACACATAGTGCTCGGTGAGCTGGCGTCCTTCGAGCACCGCGATCTGGGTGGCATCGTCACGCACATGAACGGCCATGAAGTAGCGGCCAAGAGGCTTGCCGTTGCGGGTGCGACCCCGACGGGCTTCAAGGGTGGCGTCATCGAGTTCGAAGGCGCCGTCTCCGGTGAAGCCCTGGACCGGCTTGGCCGGGTCGCCCGAACCGCCGCCGTGTCCGCTCCGCCCTTTTGCCTTGGCCTCGGCCGGTTGGCTGTCCTTGCGGCCACGATTTCCGCCTCGACCCCGACCACCACGACGGTTGCGGCGTCCACCGCCTGCGTTCGAACCGTCGCTCTGATCGACACTGTCGTCTTGGGGTTTGGCCGCGCTGTCGGCGGCGGCGTTGGTGTCGGTGTCGGTTTTGGCGTCGGGCGACGAACCGGCAGCCGCGTCCCTATCGCCACGCTTGCGCCCTTTGCCGCCGCGGTTGGCCTCGCCAGCTTGTGCTCCGCCCGCTTTTGCCCCGTCGACTTTTGCACTGTCGCTTTTGGCACCGTCCGTCGAACCTTCAGAGCGATCGTTGCTGTTGGCCCCGCGCTCGCTGTTCTTGCCACGGTTGCCGCCTCGCCGATTGCGACCCCGACCACCACGCTTGCGGCCCCCGCCATCAGCGGTGATCTCCGCGCCGTCGTCAGACTCGGCTGTCACCTCACCATCGGCTGCGGAATCAGCGCCGGCCGAATCCGGCGGTGCCGGACGACTGTCGCCGATGCGGGGCTTGCGAACGATCGCCCGCTCCGCTGCTTCCTTCGTCTTGGGCTTGCCCTCGATGGCGCGATCGGGCAACTCATCGGGCCGACGATCGTATTCCTCAGCTGCGCTTTGGTCGATGCCATCAGCGGAGCCGGGATCTACCACGTCTGCGGAGCCCCGACCTGAAGTCTCGTCGCGTTTGGCGCCCCGCCCCTTGGCTCGATTGGCACCGCTCTTCGATGACCGCTTGTTGGCTGGCTGGGCTTGTCCAGCGCCGGCTCCCGACGAATCGGCCGACGACTGCTCCGACCCGCTGGAGGCGTCGCGCTTCGAGCGGCCTGAACCACTCTTGTCGGCCTCGGAAACTGCGTTGCCCTGGGCGTCACGGGGAAGGCGCTTGATCCGGGACTTGCGCGGTTTGTCGCCGTCACCAGCGGCACTACCAGCACCGGCAGCGGCCGGCGACGGTGCATCGTCGGACTTGGCAGAGCTGCGGTCGGTGGCGGGACGCGACCGCTTGGCGGCGCGGCTGTCGGCACCACCACGGCTTTTTCGAGCCGAATCAGACTCCGCTGACCCCGAAGGGTCGGAGGCTGCGTGCGATCCGGACTCCACCGAAGCATCGGCTGCGGGCCCACTGGGTGCCGATGGCTCGGCCGAGGAGGGGGCAGATGCAGCAGAACCAGCGGAGGCAGAGGCAACCGAGCCACTGCCAAAGAGACGGACCGGCTTGGGGTCGGCACTGTCAGCGGCGGCAGCCGGTTCGCGAGGTGAACCGCTCGCCGTCGGTGAAGCGGAAAGGGTGTTGGTTGGTGGAGTTGGTTTGGACGCTGCTTCGTTTCGGTCAGTACTTGAGGTTTGGTCTACTTGGTGTTCAGTCGAGATGTCCTCGCCCTGGTTCTGGCTTACGCCGGAACCGGAAGGCGGTTGGGGCTTCTCGGACCCGGCGGCGATTCCGTCGACGGGGTCTTCCATGGGTAATCCCTTCTCATGCCGCGGCCACCTCGTCGGTGGTTGCGGGCGACGGCGGGGCGGAAAGTGGTTCCGTACGCACACCGTCGTTGTCGATCCATTGGTGGGTGCGGCAGACATAACTCGGAACAAGTTCCGGGTCGATCGCCGCGAGCAGCTCATCGGGACGGAAGCCCCGAGGCTGGGTTCCCAGCTCAAACGCCAGGCGGGCTCGGTCTTGGACCGGCTCCAGCACTTCCAGCGCCAGCAGGGTGGGCCGCATGTCGTACGTCTTTTCGCGGCCTTTACGAAAACGTGTCACTTCCAGCTTGTCGGCAGCCAACAGCGCTTCGACAGTCTCGTTGGCCTTTTCTGTCGAAACATTGGCCAGTTCGACTTCCCATCGACAGCTGGTGACCGCTTCCTGCAGCGAAACGGCACTGATCGAAGGCGTCGGAGCAATCGTCGTCACGTCGATGCCGACGGGCAACGCGTCACTCAATTGTTGGGCCAACTCGGCGAAGTCCACCTCTGAACCGGGCTCAAGGTTGATATCGAGATATTCGCAATCAGAGGCGAACCCGGTTCGCAGGGCCAGACCGAAGTGCATCTTGGGCCGGGGTGAAAATCCTTCGGTGTAGGCCAGCGGCAACCGGCATCGGCGCAGGGCCCGCTCCCAGATGCGCGCCGTGTCGCGGTGGCTGGTGAAGCGCACCTTTCCCGCCTTGGTGTAACGCAGACGGAGCCGAACCGGTGGAACAGGCGTCATGATCCCGCCGACGCTCCGACCGGGCGAGGGCTCAGCGTGACCGGCACCGCCCCACCACGGGCAAGATCCTGGCCGGTGCCCTGGGAACCACCCGCGGGTGGCGTGGCCGAGGCAACCACATGCTCCAGGGCGTACCCGGTGCAGGCCCCACAGTCGTAGCACGGCGTCCAGCGACAGTCTTCGAGGCCGACCTCGGCGAGGGCGTCACGCCACTCCTGCCACAGGAAGTCCTTGTGCAGCCCGGCCGAAAGATGGTCCCACGGCAGGTGCTCGTCCTCGGTGCGGTGACGGTTGGCGTAGTCCTCCAGGGTGAGGCCGGCATCAGCCACAGCGTCGAGCCAACGGTCGAGCTCAAAGAACTCCGACCATTCCTGGAAGGTTCCACCGTTGCGCCAGACCTGCTCGATGACCTGACCAACCCGGCGATCGCCGCGACTCAGCAAACCCTCGATGGCGGTCGCCGACGGATCGTGCCACTTGAGCTTGACCGACTTGTCCTTGCGCAGATCGTCGCGAAGCAGGTTGACCTTGCGCTGGAGTTCGATGCCGGTGTTTTGGCCGAACCACTGGAACGGGGTGAACGGCTTCGGGACAAAGCCACCAACCGACAGGGTGACCGACGCACTCTGGTGATACCGCTTGCCGATCTCGACACAGTTTCGACCCAGCCGAGCGATGCCGAGGGTGTCCTCATCGGTTTCGGTGGGAAGCCCGATCAGGAAGTAGAGCTTCATGCGGCGCCAGCCCTGCGAGAAGGCCGACTCGACCGCGGCGTACAGATCCTCTTCGGTGATCAGCTTGTTGATCACCTGACGCATCCGCCAGCTGCCGGCTTCGGGAGCGAAGGTAAGGCCGGTGCGCCGAGCCTTTTGCACCTCCGCGGCGATACCGACGGTGAAGGCGTCGACCCGGAGGCTGGGCAGCGAAATCGAGACCGGGCTGCAGCCGTTGTCGCCGCCCTCGTTGCCATCGGACTGGCCCACCGAATCGGCCACGACCTGTTCGATGCCGCTGAAGTCGGCGGTGGAGAGCGAGGTGAGGGCCACCTCGTCGTAGCCGGTGCGCTTCAACCCGTCCTGAATCATGGTGCGAACCTGATCGGCCGGACGCTCCCGGACCGGGCGGGTGATCATGCCGGCCTGGCAGAACCGACAACCTCGGGTGCAGCCCCGGAAAACCTCAACGTTGAGCCGGTCGTGAACCACCTCGGTGAGCGGCACCAGCTGGTTCTTGGGGTAGGGCCACTCGCCCAGGTCGGTGATGGTGCGCTTCTCGATGGTCTCGGGAGCGTCGGGATGGTTCGGCGTGAAGGAGGTGATGACCGGACCGTCGTAGGTGACGTCGTAGAGCGCCGGGGCATACACGCCCTCGACCTGGGCCAAGCGGGCCCACAGATCGCGACGGGTGAGCGGGCAGGCCTCGGCCGCAGCGGGATCGGACAGGTCGAAGGTGGCCAGCTCAGCTTTCCAGGCGGTCAGCACGTCGGTGATCTCGCCAACCACTTCTTCGCCATCACCCAGCACCACGATGTCGACAAAGTCGGCGATCGGTTCCGGGTTGTAGGTGCAATGGCCGCCGACCGCGATCACCGGGTCGATCAGGCTGCGGTTCTCGGTGCGGACCGGGATGCCGGAGAGGTCGACGCAGTTCAGCAGGTTGGTGTAGGTGAGCTCGGCCGACAGGTTGAAGGCAAAGATGTCGAACTCGTTGGCCGGCCGATGGGTATCGACCGAGAACAGCGGCAGGTTGCGGGCCCGGAGCTCGGTTTCCATGTCGTGCCACGGGGCGTAGCTACGCTCGGCCACCGCGTCGTCACGCTCGTTGACGATTTCGTACAGGATCTGCAGGCCCTGGTTCGGCAGCCCGACCTCATAGGTGTCGGGGTACAGCATGAGCCAGGCGGTGAGGCTCGGGTCGTGGCTGGGTTGCTGGGCGCCGTCTTCGCAACCGATGTAGCGTGCCGGTTTTTCCACCTGGGCCAGGATCGGCTCGAGTTCAGACCACATCGTTGTCATGGATTGCCAGCCTCGAGACAGGTTTTGGACGACGTAACTCGACCAAGCCTATCCGCCGACCGCCCGCACCGACGGGTCGTATTCGGAACCGCCGCCGAATGCCATTCACCTCGAAGGACTCGGCCGCGCCAACACTGAACCCAGTTCACCTCGGAGGACAGGGTTGGGACTCGGCCGCGCCAACACTGAACCCGGTTCACCTCGGAGGACAGGGTTGAGGACAGAGTTGGGAACCGGCTTGAGATAACTGAACGTTATTCACCTCGAAGGACAGGCTCTTCGGCTAGCGGAAGCCGCCCAGCGGGGCTCGACCGGTGTTTCGGTGGCGGGAAACGCTCAGCACCAGACCAAGACCGGCGAAGGTGGTGACCATCGACGAGCCGCCGTAGCTGAACAATGGCAGGGGGATGCCGGTGATCGGCATCAACCCCATCGTCATCCCGATGCTCTGAAACACCTGAAACAGCACCATGCAGAACACCCCGACACAGATCAGCATGCCGAACGAGTCGCGGGCCACCTGAGCTGTTCGCCAAATCCTCACCAACAGCAGGGCAAAGAGGCCCAACAGCACCGACCCGCCAAGAAAGCCGAACTCCTCACCGACCACGGTAAAGATGAAGTCGGTCTGTTGTTCGGGCACAAAGGCACCCTTGGTCTGGGTCCCTTCAAAGAGGCCGAGCCCGGTGATGCCGCCCTGGCCGATGGCGATCTGAGCCTGGCCCTGGTTCCAGCCGGAATCCTGCCCGTCGGCATCGGGGTTGAGGAAGCTGGTCAACCGCTCCTCCTGATACTTCTCCAGCTCTCCCGAACCCAATATCAGGCCGATCCCCAGCACACCCACGCCCACGATCATGGCCAGATGTCGGGCTCGGGCGCCGGCCACCAGCAGCATGCCCATCACCACCACCCCGCCCACCATCGCCGTCCCGGCATCGGGCTGACGCAGGATCAGAAACAGCGGAACCGCGGCAAACCCCAGGGTGGCGGTAAGGCGAACCCCACTCAACCCCTCCCGCCCCTGGGAACCAAAGGCGGCCACCAGGATGATCATCGCCACTTTCGAAAACTCTGATGGCTGGAGCCGGAAACCGGCGACCTCGAACCAGCCCTGGGTGCCGTTGGCCTCAACGCCGAGCGGGCTCAACACCAAACCCAACGAGGCCACCGATACCAGATAGACCGCTAAGGACCCGGTGCGCCAAACCCGATAATCGATGCGGGCCAGCACCGCCATCAAGGCCACGCCCGCCACCACAAAGAGGCTCTGGCGCCGAAGAAACGATGTGTTTGGATCCAGATCAACCCCGCGCGTGGCGCTGTAGACCATCAGCACGCCGAAAGCGGCAATCGCCACCGAGGTCATCACGATGCTGGCGTCGACGCTGACCGACGGCCGGTTCAATGACGTGGCGCCCTGGCGGGCCCGAGCAATCAGAGCCATATCAGCCACCCCCCTCGACTGTTGCGGGCTCAAGCGGAGCGTTGGCTCCGGCTTGCGCCGGAGTATCGGGATCGACCACAACGACGGATCCCTCCGATGACGCTGCGGGCGAGTTCCCACCGGCAGCGGTCGCGCCGCCGGTGTCTGCGGTCTCAGGCGAAACCGTTGCCTCGGGATCTGGGGCCGGCGGGGTTTGACCGCCCGCTCCCCCGCCGGTTGACTCCGGCGTCGGTGGGGTCGCGGTTGTGGGTGGTGGTGGAGTCGGTGGTGTTGATGACGGCGGTGAGCCGGCCGAACCCGGCGCTGGGGTCGGGGCCTCGGCGCCGGGGGCGCCACCCTCGCCCGCCGGAGCTGGTTCGGAATCGACGCCAGCACCACCGGCGCGACCACCTCCGCCCTGCTGGCCAGCACCGCCGCCACCCGGATTGGGCTGGCCACCTTCCGCGGCTGGAGATTGGTCGGGATCCGGCTCGGCATCGGCCTCCGCGCTCGCGCTATCGCCCACCGGCGGCTCGCCGGCCGGATCGGCGCCATCCGACAGATCGACCTCCCCACCATCGTCGTCAGCGGGGCCCGAGTCATCGCTACCCGACTCGTCACTGCCCGACTCATTGATGCTGGCCTCAGCTTCGACCTTCCCACCATCGTCGTCAGCGCTCCCCGCTTCACCGTCGGCGTCACTCTCACCGTCTTCAGGCTGCGGCTCCGGGGGTACAACCACGATGTCGCGAACCTGGCTGAGGATCTCCTCGTTGCCGAGTTGGGGCACCCGCATCACCGGCGGTTCGAGGAACCGATCGAGAGACTCCTCCACCGACCGCGCCCGCTCCGGTGGCTCCAAACCGGCCAATACATCAAAAAGCTCACGCGTGAGTGGCGCCGCCGCGTCGCCTCCGAAACCCGACTCCTCCAGTAGAGCCACCACCACATACTCAGGCTCCGGCAGCGGGCCAAAGGCGGCGAAGAGGGAGGTGTCGGCCTTGCCGCCCACCTCGGCAGTGCCGGTTTTGCCAGCCACCGGCCAGGTATCCAGGGGGAAACCGGCAAACACCTGATCCGCAGTCCCCTGCTGTTCCGCGGTGACGCCGCGCAACCCGGCGATCAGCGGGCGGCGAATCTCCGGCGGCAGGTTCACCTTCCCCACCGAGCGGGTGGAGAACGATCGCACCACATCGGCCGAGCCACTAGCCAACACATCATGAACCACCGACGGCGCCAGCAACTCCCCGCCATTAGCCAACACCGCGTAGGCGTTGGCCAGCTGCAACGGGGTCACCAACACGTCACCCTGGCCGATGGCGGTGATGACGTTGTTGCCAGCAAACCACTCATCGCCAAACGGGAACGCCTCCGGATTGGCCTCGTGACGTTCACGGTTGGCATCCGGGTCGGGGACAAAGCCAACCCGCTCGTTGGTGAGCTGCACCCCGGTGCTAGCGCCGAAACCGAACTCCTTGGCGCTGTCGGCAATCGGGTCACCGAAGGCCCGCCCGGTCGTCCGCTCGCTCCAGAACGACTCCCCGATCCAGTAGAAGAAGGTGTCGCTCGAAACGGTGAGAGCCCGCTGGAGATCAACCTCGCCGTAGACCGCATCGCCGGCGTTGCGGAACACACAGGTACCACCGGTGCACTCCTGGACTCGGTACCGCCCCTCATCAAGGAAGGTGTCGTTGACCGGATCGAGGAAGCCGGAAGTGACCGCGGCATGGGCGACAAAGGGCTTAAAGGTGGAGCCCGGCGCATAAAGCCCCTCGGTGGCCCGGTTCACCAGCGGGTTAAACGCCTCCTCATCGGTCAGGGCATCCCAGTCGGCCTGGGACACACCGTTCACAAAGATCTCCGGATCAAACGACGGCGCGGAGGCCAACGCCAGAACCGCTCCGTCGCGGGGGTCCATCACCACCACTGCCCCACCCGGCGCATTGAACTCCGGATCTTCGGGATCCTCCGGCTGGCGGCGGCGGGCATCGATCAATGCCTGTTCCAGCAGGTTCTGGGACTGGGCCTGGAGATCGATGTCGATCGTGAGCCGCACATCGTTGCCCTGGCGAGGCGGCGTGCTGCGGGCATCCAGCACGCGAATCGGCGTATCGGAGGCATCGACCTCGATCACCTGGGTGCCGGGTCGACCCCGAAGATCGCCCTCGAAGATACGTTCGATGCCCGTCTTGCCGATCTCATCGCCGGTCCGGTACTCGAGCTCGGAGTCGCTCCGATCAGCCAACTCCTCCTCGGTCACCGGCCCGATGTAGCCCAGGATGTGAGCCGCCTGACGGCCAAAGGGATAGGTCCGCACCCACACTCGATCGACGGAGATGCCGGGAAACTCGTCCTGTCGCTCCCGTAGGAAAATCTCGAACTCTTCCGAAACGTCCTCGGCGACCGGCACCGGCAACAAGCGGTCGAAGCGGTCGTCGTTCAGCCGAGCTTCCAGAAACTCCCGGTCGGTCAGCACCCCGAAGCGGGTCAGCTCCGCGGCCAACCGGTCCAACAGAGCATCACGAGCCGTCGGCGGCCCCTCGGCTTCGCCGTCACCATCATCTGCGCCGTCTCCGTTGAGTGTGGGCCCTTCCTGGTCGGGCAGTTGCACCGCACCAGCCACACTGGCCACCGGCAGGTCTTCAAGGTCGGCCAGCACCCGGGTATCGACCGTGACCACGATCGACTGGCGATTGTCGACCAGCACCCGGTTGTTGGCATCGAGAATCCGGCCCCGAGGCGCATCCAGCTTCACCGTGCGGATCCGGTTGGCCTGAGCTTCCACCTGAAAGGTGTCGGCGGCGGTCATCTGCAAGAACCACAGCCGGGCCAACAACGTGACCAGCAGCGTCACGCCGACGATGCCGAGCATGCCCAACCGCAGGTGGCGATTATCGGCGTTCAAGACGCCGCCACCAAGGTCATCCCGGTTACCCCGGTCACCCCAAGCGCACCGATCACATCAACCTCGAGCGGGACAACACCGGCCGGAAGAGCGACGACACCGCCCACAGCACCGGGGCAGCCAACACCACGTTGGCCAGGGTCATCACGATCACGATGCGGGGCAGCCGGCCGGTCAGCATGTCGGTTTGGCCGATCACCGTGCCGACCACCGCAAACACCATGGTGGCAAAGACCGTGGCCCCAGCCACGATGGCGATCCGGTGCACCAAGGTCGTCGACAGGTTCGAATCAGCCACCCAGCCAACGACAAAGGCGGCCAGGCCATAGGCGAGAGCCGACAACCCAAACGGCGTCGACAAGAACAGATCCAACAGCGCGCCGATGGCAAAGGCGAGCCAGGCACCGGTGACTGCCCCCAGGCTCAACCCGACCGCAGCGGCCACCGCCACCGCGATATCGAGCCGCACCCCGGCCACCACCAGATCGCCGAAAAAGAGCAGCTGGGCCAAGACCGTCGCCAGCACCACCAGCACCAACCGTGGCCGCTTCACCGGGCGACACCACTCATGATGCGGGACCCCAAAGAACCACCTCAGCAAAGAGGAAGCGCTCCAAGTCGGCCAGCGGTTCGATGCGTACGTCGGGTTGCACCGACTGGTTCGACGCCAGCGCCGAAACCACCTGACCCACCGGAATATCGGGCGGATAGCGGCTCTCGTCCAGGCCACTGGTCACCGCGATCTCACCGACCGCCACCTCCGTTTCCCGACCAATTCCGGCATCGACGCGCAGCGGACGACCCTCACCGCCGCCGCGAGCCACCACGATGTCGCCCGACTGCACCAACCGCACCCCGATCGACAACTCCGGATCAGAGACCGGCTGCACCACCGCCCGATCGTCGCTTACCTCGGCGATACGGCCAATCAGCCCGGCCGAAGTCACTACCGGCATACCCCGCTGGATGCCGTCGCTGGTGCCCTTGTCGATCTGGATCGACTGGTCGAAGTTGCTGGCCGCGCCGCCGACGCGACGAACGGTCACCCGGGGTAGGTCCATCGAATCATCGAGATCGGCGAGCTGGCGAAGCTCATCGAGTTGGGACTGGGCGTTTGCCTCCCGGGCCCCTTGGCTCTCAAGTCGAGCCAGCTCGGAACGCAGCTGCTCGTTCTCCGCCTCCAGATCGCCGACGTTGAACGCGCCGTTCCACAGGTTGACCACGGGATCGGTGACTCCACTGCTCACCGCCTCCAGCGGAGACAGCACCCACAGGGCTCCCTTCTTGAGGCCACTGACGACGCCGGAGTCTCTGGCATCAAAGGTGAGCAGGGTGACGGTGGCCAGAACCAACAGCAGCAGCGTCACCTTCGGGTTGCGGGGATCACCCGACCGCCGGAAGATGGCCACGGCTCAGCCGTGGGTGGTGGCGAAGAGGACACCCTTGAGGGCTTCGAACTCTTCGAGCGACTGGCCCGCACCCAGCGCCACCGCCTGCAGCGGGTTGGGAGCCATCACGATCGGCATCCCGGTTTCGTGGCTCAGCCGGTGGTCGATACCGATCAACAGCCCACCACCGCCAGCCAACACAATGCCGGCTTCCATGATGTCGGACGCCAGTTCCGGCGGCGTCCGATCCAACGTCATCTTGACCGCGTCACAGATCGCCGTGACCGGTTCCTCGATCGCCTCTCGAATCTCCACCGTGGAAGTCACGATGGTTTTGGGCAAGCCGGTCACGAGATCGCGGCCCCGGATTTCGGCATGGAGCTCCTCGGCCAACGGCCAGGCCGAACCCAACGCCATCTTCACCTCTTCGGCGGTGCGCTCGCCCAAAGCCAGGCTGTACTCCTTCTTCACGTAGTTGATGATCGCCTCATCAAGTTCGTCGCCAGCGACGCGAACCGACTGTTGGGCCACCACGCCGCCCAGCGAAATGACCGCAACCTCGGTGGTGCCGCCACCGATATCAACGATCATGTTCCCCGTCGGTTCCTGCACCGGCATCCCGGCGCCGATCGCCGCGGCCATCGGTTCTTCGATGATGTAAGTGGGCTTTCGGGCCCCGGCGTACTCGGCGGCCTCCTGGACCGCACGCTTTTCCACTCCTGTGATACCGGACGGCACACAGATCACCATGCGGGGCTTGGCCCAGCGCCGGTGATGCACCTTGTGGATGAAGTACCGCAACATCTTTTCGCAGATCTCAAAATCCGCGATCACCCCGTCCTTCAACGGACGGATGGCCTTGATGTGAGCAGGGGTGCGCCCGATCATGCGTTTGGCGTCGCTCCCCACAGCCAGTGGTCGTCCGTCTTTCACGTTGACGGCCACCACCGACGGCTCGTTTAGCACGATGCCCTGGCCCCGCACGTAGACGAGGGTGTTTGCCGTCCCAAGATCTACGGCCATGTCGCGGCCGATGATGGAACTCAACACATTGTCGGCCATGGAAGTCCTGGGGCGATCCGACCAGCGGAGCGGGGTTGGGCGAGTTGGGCAACACGATCTTATGCCTCCCCACCCTCGGTGCAACTCGGGCTACACCGAAACCTCACCCGGTGACGCCACTTGACCAACGAACGTCATGATCAGGCTCAATCGCGGATGATCACCACCCGTTTTTTGGCCACGGATCGTCACGATCCAGTCGTCGATCGAAGGCCCAGAACCGCCAATTTCCGCATGGCCTGGCCATTGCGCTCGCTTCGGACAGGCGAAGGAAAAAGATTTCCGGGAACTCTTTCGGGTCGACGCGCTACTAGCTGTCAAAACCGTCGCATCCGGGCGACGGGCCAACCAAAGGATGCCGCGATGCGTAGCGCTCACCCAAACTCAACCCGTAATCCGATCCGCTCACTGAAGCGGCTGATTGCGGCACTCACCGTGCTTGCAGTCGGCGCCATCGTCAGCCTGTTCGGCCAGGTCTCACCCGCTGGGGCCCAGGCCGACCACGACGACCACCACCATGACCACTCCATCTTCACCACCGGGGCCTTTGCCACCCAGTCCGCGTGTGCCGGAAGCCAGGGAGGCATTCCATCGACCGCCGGCCAGGCTACCGACCGTATGGTGTGGCCGATTTCGGCCGTCGCTGGCTCGCCGGTCGGGTGTCGATATCACCCCATCGACCATGTGTACCGGTTCCACAACGGTCGTGATTTTGGCGCCGCGGCCGGAACGGCGGTGGTCGCGGCCTACGACGGCACCGTGGCCTACAACAGCGGGAGCTGTGGAGGTACCACCGTGTTGACCCACGCCTCGGGGTACACCACCCACTACATTCACTTCACCTCCGAGGTGGCGGCCAACACCGCGGTACGAAAAGGACAGCGCATCGGTCGGGTGGCGATCAACCCCCACAACCAGTGCTCCACCGGGCCCCACCTCCACTTTGAAATCCGACGCAACGGCGTGGCCATCGACTGGGACAACAACATCCCCGGTCGGCCCTGGGTCACCGCCGGTACCAACATTCCTGTCGACTGGGCCGGCTTGATCGTGCCCACCTGCAACGGCAAGAAGGCCACCCATGTGATGGTTCCAGGCCAGTGGCTCAACGGCACCAACGGCGACGATGTCATCGTCGGCACCTCGGGCCCTGACTTCATCAACGGTCTGGGCGGCAACGACACCATCTGCGGCCTCGACGGCAACGACACCATCAAGGGTGGCTGGGGCAACGACTTCATCTATGGCCAGAAGGGCAACGACACCATTGAGGGTGAACAGGGTCACGACTTCCTCTACGGCGGTCTTGGCAACGACACTCTTTCTGGCAACCGCGACAACGACACCATCTACGGCAACGGCGGCCGCGACCTCCTCTACGGCAACCTCGGCAACGACCATCTGATCGGTGGCGGCGGGACGGGCGACAGCTGCAACGGCAACTCCGGCAACGACTACACCTACCCCGAGGACGGATGTGAATCCCGCAGTGGAGTCAGCCTGCTCCGCAGCCCGAACGCCAACACCACCCAGCCCACCGCCAACGACAACACCTCCAACAACAGCAGTGGCTGGCAGGCGGTACGGGTGAACGGCTCCACCAACGGAGACGGCTTCATCCTCTTCGGCAACGGCACCCGCACCTGGGTCTCCCCCACCTGCCGCAACCAACTCCAAAACGCCGGCACCACCTTCACCGCCGTCGCCTGGAACACCATCTCCCCCAACACCCAGGTCAGCAACGCCCCCACCTGCAACACCATCCAAACCACCCTTGGAGGCACCACCAACCAACCAACACCAAACAACCCCCAACCCAACAACAACAATGGGTTGGAGCTGGTGGCGCTGAACGGCTACGCCGATGGATGGATCCTGGTGAGCGACGGAACCCGGCAGTGGATCAGCCAGAGCTGCCGCAACCAGTTGGTCAACGCCGGCAAGGGACTGCGCATCGCCGATTGGGGTAGTGAAGTAGTCAACCGGGCCAACACCTCCAACGTCTTGAGCTGTGACCAACTTCAGAGCCGCCTCTGAGCAGCTATCCCGGCTTCGGTGAGGTGTGCGGAGGCACGATCCGCCCCACGTAGCAGCCACCACCCTCCTGGCGCCATCGATGCAGATTGCCTCCGCAATCGATGGCCGCCGGGAGGGTCCCGACGCGTTTCCGGCCAAACCTCGTTCCGCTGGCCCTTGTAGGCGAGTCGCCGGGCGCGCCTTGTGTTTCCCGGCGAGCGCGCCAAACGCCGGCCCATCTATGCCCGACGCACGAGTGCACTGCAGTGCCCCGAAGTTCGGCGCCGCGGGCGAGCCACCAGCTACGATTCGCCAAGCGATAGCGCCACGGCTACGCCTCCGAGTTCACGAAGGTGACCCGACGATGACCCTCATCTCCACCCCGGGCGACGCGAAGGGCAACATGAGCGATGAGTCCGGCCCCGATGCCGGGTTCGCCGGGCAATGAGCTGACGTGGAGATCTGGGAGGTCATCGCCCGTGCATCGATCGGCGATCTTGTGGCCCGCTACAACAGCAACGGCGATACCGGTCGCTTCGCCCAGGTGCTGGAGTTGTTCGCCGATGACGCGGTCATGGTCGTCGAGGACACCACCTACGAGGGCAAGGACGAGATCCTGACCGTGTTCACCGGCGCCCAAGACAACCTGCGCACCGATGCCACTGACCGCGCTCCCGCCTACATCCGGCACCACACCGCAACCCATCAGGTCGATTTTCGGGATGAGGCCCACGCCACCGGTCGCTGCTACTTCCAGGTGCTCAGCCCGATTGGTCTGGACCACTGGGGTCGCTACGCGGACACATATGCATGCGTGGATGGCACTTGGCGCTTTACCCGCCGCCACGTCACCGTGGACGGTCAGGCCCCCAACTCGGTCTTTCCGGCCAGCGACGGCTGAGGCCGACGCTGACCCGGCCAATGGGCCAGCCTGGCTGCCCGACAACAAGGCCGACGGGGAGCGGCGAGCCTACTGGCGTGTCACTAGAGGTTCGGGAAGAAGTTGGCGATCTCGGTGGCGGCCGACTCGTTGGCGTCGGAGCCGTGCACCAGGTTCTCGGTGGTTTCGGTACCGAAGTCGCCCCGGATGGTGCCGGGCGCGGCTTCGGCCGGGTTGGTGGTCCCCATCATCGTCCGCACGATGGCAAAGGTATCTTCCGGGCCCTCAAGCACCATCAGCATCGAAGGACCACGGGTGATGAAGGCCTCAAGATCGGGGTAGAAGGGCTTCTCCACGTGTTCGGCGTAGTGCTTCTGAGCCAGCTCAGGAGTAATGGTGCGCAGCTCAGCCGCCACCACCTTGAGGCCCTTGGCCTCAAACCGGCCGATAATTTCTCCCACCAGACCCCGCTCAACGGCGTCGGGCTTACACATCACAAAGGTTCTGTTCACCCTCCAAAGGTTAATGGGGGTGCCGCCCAAATCGGCGCCTGTCCCAACCCGGCGCGCGCCGACTTTATAAGAAGTACCGCCCATAGCCGCAGGGTCGACATCCTGGTACTGCTGGTGTCATGCGCCGCATCTCCCGTCTTCTGGTTAGTTTCGCGGGACTTGCGATGCTGGCCTCAACCCTGATCGTCTTCAGCGGATCCCCAAGCCCGGCCGACGCCCAAAACCAGGTCAGGGGCTACACGCTCCTGCACTACGACGGCTTTCACCACTACGCCTGCAAGCGCTGGTTCAACACCCCCTACGGCGGCGTCTTTGAGATCCGCACCCTCACCATCGACCGGCCCGGCGGGCTCAGCCGCACCCAACAGGGTGCCGGCAACATCGTGGTGGCCACCAAGCGCAACGGCACCTACTTCAACTGGAAGGGCAACACTCGCTGGTGGCGCCGACTCAACGGCCAGAAGTTCTTTATCTCCGGCCCCCAACGCGACCGGTTCTGGGTGCAGGTCCAGGGCTACGGTCCCACCACCAGATCCTTCTCCCCCAACCAGATCGTCCGCTGCGCCCGCTAAGGCCGACCCAGGACCGGAGCTAACGCTGGGCGCCCTCAGTCCAGATACACCCGACCGGCGGGTTGTTCCGGCGGGCGGGCTTCGAAGTTGGCCCGGAGATGGCTGCGGGCTTCGCCGATGGTGTAGACCGACCCGGTAACGAGGATCAGATCGAGCTCGCCGGCAATCACGAGTGCCCGCTCCACCGCATCGGCCACCGTGGGCACCACTTCGGTGCTGGCCCCGAGCCCTCGGGCCGCCGCGGCCAGTTCGTCGGCGGGGATGGCCCGACCGGAATCGGGGGCGCAGGCGATGACCACGTCGAAGCTGGTGATGTCGAGCGCCTCCAACACCTCGCTGGCGTCACGCTCCAGCATCCCGACCACGGCGATGCGAGTACCGGTGACGGTGATCTCGGAGTTCAACGTTTCCTTCACCGCAGCCGCCGCCGGCACGTTGTGGGCGCCGTCGAGCACCACCAACGGCTCGATGGAGATCACCTCAAAGCGTCCCGGTGCCTCGACAGCAGCCAAAGCGGTCTGGGCGATCTCGGGCTCGACCGGACGACCAAAGAAGGCCTCCACGGCCATCAGTGCTGTGGCCGCGTTGTCGCCCATATGGGCGCCATGAAGCGGCAGGTACAGCTCGTCCAGTTGCCCGTTTGGTGTGTTCACCGCCAGCATCTGCCCGCCCACGGCCACCTGACGGTCGGACAGCTCGAAGTCCAACCCACCCCGATACAGCTGGCGATGGGGCTCGGCAGCAAAGATCGAAACCAGGTCGTCGTCGATGTGGCCGAGCACCACGGCCGAGCCGGGCTTGATGATGCCCGCCTTTTCAAAAGCGATCTTCTCCCGCCACTGCCCCTCACCATCGGTATGGTCCTTGCCCACGTTGGTGATCACCGCCACATCGGCCTCGACCACGTTGGTGGCATCGAAACGCCCAAAGATGCCGACCTCAACCACCGCCACATCCACCGCGACATCGCTAAACCACCTGAAGGCGGCTGCGGTCAACAACTCGAAGTAGCTCGGGGTGCCATCAAACATCGCCTCCAGCGCGGCGATGCCACCGACCACCTCGCCAAACTCGGCCTCGGAAATCTGTTCACCGCTGCGGCTCATCCGCTCGGTGATCGACTCCACGTGGGGGCTGGCGTACACGCCGACCGACAACCCGGCCGCCGACAGGATCCGTTCGATCATCCGTGACACGGTGCCCTTACCGTTGGTCCCGGTCACATGAATCACCGGGAACGCACGGTGGGGATCGCCCAGCACCGCCATCAGCCGCTCGGGGCCAACCAGAGAAAGGTCATCCCAGTCACCAGCCACCGCTTCGCGGTTGATGTGAGCATCGAGCCACTCGTTGGCTTCGGCAAAGGTCATCACCCCGCCGAGCGGCCCAAGATCGTCAAGGTTGGGATACGTGACCCGGGACGACGCTGGGCAGCAGCGCGGCCTTTGACCAGTCGAGTGAATCTGTTGGCACGACCCGCTCGGCGATCTCGCCCGCGGTATACGCATCCAGCTCGACCAGCCGCTCG